>JBLNCC010000016.1:0-2998 GCA_050260395.1 Betaproteobacteria bacterium | reverse complement strand
GCCTTCCCCCATCGCCGCCGCCTGTATGACCAGCTGGACGGCCTCGGGGATCGTCATGAAGTAGCGCACCATATCGGGGTGGGTCACCGTGATCGGGCCGCCCGCCGCAATCTGCCGCTTGAAAAGCGGGATCACGCTCCCTCTGCTTCCAAGGACGTTCCCAAACCTGACCGCAATGAACTTGGTCTCGCTGTGCTTGTCCAAGGCCTGAACGAGCAGCTCAGCCGCTCGCTTGGTGCTTCCCATGATGCTCACGGGGTTCACGGCCTTGTCGGTGGAAATGAGCACGAACCTGGAGGCGCCGTGCCGGTCTGCCGCGGTCGCCACGTTCCAGGTGCCGAAGACGTTGTTGTTGATGGCTTCCTCCGGATGCATCTCCATGAGCGGCACGTGCTTGTGGGCGGCCGCGTGGAAAACGACATCCGGCTTGTGCCGCCCAAAGATGCTCTCCATGCGCGCCGCGTCCCTTATGTCGCCGATGACAGGCACCACACGGAGGCCTGGGCATGTCTCCCTGAGCTCGAGATCGATGTCATAGATATCGTTCTCGGCGTGCCCTAGAAGCACCAGGTTCTCCGGTTGGAACCTCGCGATCTGCCTGCAAAGCTCCTGCCCTATAGACCCCCCGGCGCCCGTCACGAGCACTCTGCGCCCCGTGAGGTAGCCGCCGATCTTATCCAGGTCCACTTTGATCTCTTCCCGCCTGAGCAGGTCCTCGATCTGGACATCGCGGATGCGGCTCACATCCACCTTCCCGTCGATGAGCTCGTACACACCGGGAAGGGTCTTCACCCTGGTTCCCAGCCCCTCACACGCCGCCACGATCTCCTTCACCACGCGCCCCGGCGCCGAAGGCATGGCTATGATGATCTCGTCCACGTCATGCCGGCCGACAAGGGCTGCGAGGTCCCCGCGAGTGCCAAGCACTCGCAAACCGGCTAGCATGTATCCTTGCTTCGACCGGTCGTCATCGACGAACCCGACCACGTCGTAGCCAAGCTCAGGGTGCGTCCGGAGTTCTTTCGCCACGATCATGCCTGCCTCGCCAGCGCCTATGATGAGAGCCCGGCGGGCCTGACCCCCTTGCCATCCAGGCCCTCCAGATCCTGGCATGGAGGCTGATGATGCCGACCGGCGAGGCGGCCACATGCCGGACCGGCTTGTCAGAAGCCACTCTCGCCGCAGCCGGGCGAAGAGCCGCACCCCCCCGGCAAGGCCGATGTTGAATATCCACATGAGAAGGGTAGCGCTTCGAGGAAAGCCTGGGCCCCGGATGAGATGGAGCAAGACGTAGTCGCCGACCGACGCCACGGTGCCAGCCTCGGCGATCGCCACAAGCTCTCGGACGCTTGCGAACTGCCACAGTCTATCGTAGAGGCCAAATGCCGCGTACAAGGCAATCCGCATCACCAGCAGGGCGGGCAACCGCGGCGCGATCATCCCAACGTACGGTAATGCCCTTGGCGGGTTGAACTCGAAGCGCACCAGCAGTGCAATGAGGATGCTCGCAAGGAAACACGCAACATCGCAGCCCACAAGGATGCCTCTCCTTGCTCTGCGGGTCATGGCACCTCACACTCCAACTCGCCGGCCCCGGCGGGGTCTGCCGTCACGACTGCCGAGCGCCGTGCCCGACCTCATATGGGCGCCGACCATCTGGTTACTTCGCCCTCCCATCTTCGCCGCGAAAGGCGACATTTCCTTCAGGTGTCGGTCAGCACTGTCCGCTGCGGAAAAGAAAATACTCTCCGTAATCACAAAGTGTAGAAAACAGTGTGAAATCAAATTAGGGAAACGAGACACCCATGAAGGAATCTCTTAGAAAGGGTAGAATTGGAGGTTATCAGGGGGCCCGGGGCGGCTCGCCGCTCCAGGAACGCGAGACGGTACGGAAGGGTGACACGCTCAGGGGACATGATGAGACGGTTGCATCTGGCTTTCGGCACGCCGGCGTTGCCGGCTGTCCTCCTTGTTCTCCTCACCACGCTCGCCATGATGTCCGTGCAGCCTGCTTCGGCCCAGACGGGCCAGTCGCCCGGCCACGGATCTCCCGGGGGCTACGCCATCTCAGCGGGTGACGTCCTCGATATCGCTGTCTGGGGCTACGAGGACCTGTCAGCGACGGTGAGGGTCAGGGAAGACGGTAAGATATCCTTTACGAGCCTCATAGAGGAAGTGACGGCGGCCGGGCTGACGGTGCCGGCACTGCAAGAGGTCCTCACCGAAAAGCTCTCGTACTATCTAAAGAATCCCAAGGTCACGGTGTCAGTGCGCGAGTCACGGCTCATACGCGTGAACGTCATTGGAAGCGTCCGTTCGCCCGGCACGTTCAGCTTCCGCGAAACGCCCAGCCTCGTGGATGCCATCGCGGCCGCGGGCGGCGAGACACCCGAAGCTGACGTAACCTGCATCAAGATCACGCATAGGGCCGGGTCCGCGACCGCTTTGGGCGCCGCGCCCGGCGCAGGGCCAGCCACGGTAGACCTCCACGCCGTCCTTGCAGGCACAGTGGAGCCTTCGTCATGTGTCCTTCTTGACGGCGACACTGTCTTCGTGCCGAAGGCGCTTGCGGTCAAAGTAATGGGGATGGTTCGCGCGCCGGGCACATATTACTTCGAACGTGGGGCGCGGCTCATGGACGCCATTGCCAGGGCGGGCGACATACTTCCGCAGGGTGACCCCAACAGAGTGTCGGTGTCACGCGGCGAGGTCGCGCGGACAGTGAATCTCACGGCAGCCGTGCTCGCTCCCGGTAGTGAGGACAACGTCATGTTGGCGAACGGGGACATAATCCATGTGCCCGAGGCCGTGCGCACGATCTCCGTCCTCGGGGAGGTTGAGAAACCCGGCATATACCCCATCGGCCCTGACACCAGGGTCTTCGACGCCATAGCGGCGGCCGGCGGACCGGGTTTGAACGGCGATATCAGCTGTATTCAGGTTACCCGGACCGCAGGCGGGACCACGCAAGTGTTTGAGGTGGACTTGAGCGCTTCAG
>JBLNCC010000015.1:0-15162 GCA_050260395.1 Betaproteobacteria bacterium | reverse complement strand
CACCCCCCGTGCAATCGCTGGCAACCCAAGGCCTCGGAAAACCAGAGAAACCTAATGACCTCATACTCAGATGTCTAGTGGTGACCCGGCCCACCCGGGCGACCCTCCCCGGCCCAGCGTTTCCAGCAGGGCGGCGCATCCCGCATGCTCATGCGCCGGCATGCTTCCAGTACTTGCTGTTCTTTTCTATGCCGGCCGATGTACTCCTTCATGGCGGCGCCACGTCGTGTTTCGGCGCGGATCGCCGAAAACAAGCGGCGTTCCGCGAGGAAAATGCCGAGACAGGCGTGCTCTGAAAGAGGAAATGAGCCGTCCCGAGGCGAATAAGAGACTATTCCGAATGGCGCGCCGTTCGGTCCGCTATCTATAGGCTGTCCGAAAGAGGCCGCGCGTGTGATGCCGTATGGTGCCCGTGAAGCGAATCCCGCATCGAAACCGGCGGCCGCTGGAACCTGAGCGAGCGTGCCTTTTCCCTAACCTGCTGCTTGACTACACAGGCGCTCCATGATATAGTGGCTGAAACAACTCATACCAGAGCTGCCAAGCCGGGCGCGAGAGCCCGGATGGGAGCGGGTGTGGGCTACTACTACTCGGGCGCGGCGTGGCCGGCATGCCTCAGTGCTTCGGAGCCCGTCTCCGTAACGAAAGGCAGGCGATCCGCGTTGCGGGCACATTTCAGACGGCGGAGAGGGTCGAGGCCTCTCTCCCGTGGGGGAGGTGACCAGTCGGGCACAAACTGACACATACATTCGAAGGTTCGTAATGGAGCAGGCGAAGGAAAAACCGGCAACCTTGCGCAAAACGAGGAGGTAGTGAGCAGTGAGAAGGTTCATACTGTGCTTCGTTTTGGTTATTGCCCTTGTTTCGCTGGGAGCGGTGGCATACTCGGCGGAGCCCATCGTCATCGGGTTCAACCTCGAGATGACGGGCCAGGTAGCCGCGTACGGCCAGGCAGCGTGGGAAGGGGTCAACCTTATCAAGGAGCTTGTCAAGCCCGAGGTGCTTGGCAGGCCGGTTGTATTCAAGCTCCTCGATAACAAGTCAGACAAGGTCGAGGCCGCTAACGCAGCCTCTCGCCTGATCGAAAACGACAAGGCTGTCGCCATAATCGGGCCCACCATCAGCGGCAACATGCTCGCTGCCGGTGAGATCTGCGAGAAGAAGCAGGTCCCGATTATCGGCCCCACGACCACGAACCCCCTCTGTACCCAGGGTAAGAAGTACGTCTTCCGTGCGTGCTTCATCGACCCGTTCCAGGCATCGATCGCGGCGACCTATTGTTATAGAGACCTCAAGGCCAAGACCGCGGCGATCCTCTCCGATATAGCCAACGACTACTGCATCGCCCTCGGAACCATGTTCGAGAAGGAGTTCACCAAGCTCGGGGGCAAGGTGCTCACCCACCAAAAGTGCAAGTACGGCGACCAGGACTTCAGCGCCCAGCTCACTGAGATCAAGAACAAGAACCCCGACGTCATCTACATACCCAACTACTACCAGGAGACCGCCCTTGCTGTCCGTCAGGCGAGGGACCTCGGCCTCACTCAGCCTGTCTTCGGGGCTGACGGTATAGCTACTGAAGAGTTCCTGTCCATAGGCGGGAAGGCCGTGGAGGGCGTCCAGCACACGACTTTCTGGCACGAGAAGGCGGCGGTGACCGACATCGGCAAGAAATACGTCGAGCTCTACAAGAAGAAATTCGGAGCTGACAGCGAGGTCAACGTGTTCGGCGCTCTCGGGGCGGACTGCTACTTGATAGTCCTCGACGCGATCAAGAGGGCCGGGTCAGACGATCCCAAGAAGATCGCCCAGGCCATAGAGGACACCAAGGACTTGCCGGTGGTGACCGGGCCCGTCACGATCGAGAACGGCGACGCCATCAAACCCGTGGTCTTCAGGATCGTGAAGAACGGTAAATGGGAGTACCAGTCGATCGTGTATCCGTGACGGTCGCTTACGAGCGATCGCTCGACGCATGAAGGACCCTCGTTTGCCTGAAAGGGAGCGGGGTCAGGAACGCCCGTTCGTCGCGGCGCCGCCGGCGGGAATAACCTGAGTAGGTCTCGGTTGAGGCGCCGTGGGGGCGGAATCAGCTCCAGTCATCACAGGGGGCAAGGAGGGCCGTGGCTCCGAAAACGGCAAGGTTCCTTCTTGCCCCCGTCCGGTATCTCACGAGTCCTCTAGGGTGGCGGCGCGTGCCGTCGCCCTTTCAAGGAGTAGATGCGAATGACGCTCGAAACTTTCATTCAGCAACTGATGAACGGCATCTCTCTAGGGAGCCTTTATGCCCTCATCGCCATCGGGTATACCATGGTTTACGGCATTCTGAGGCTCATCAACTTCGCTCACAGCGACATCTTCATGGTGGGCGCGTACTTCGCGTTCTTCCTGGTAGCCATATTCCGACTACCATGGGGCGTATCGGCGGTCCTCGCCATCATCCTGACGGCGCTCGTCGGAATCATAGTCGATAGAGCGGCGTACCGTCCCGTGAGAAATGCCCCGAGGATATCGGCGCTGATGACAGCTGTAGGAGTGTCGTTCTTCCTGGAGAACCTGGGGCTTGTGACAGTCGGAGCACGGCCGAAGGCTTTCCAAAGGCCGGACATCATGGCGAGGGTGATAAAGATCGGGCCTGCGGCCGTCTCCGGTGTGTCCATTTGGGTTCCCATCCTCAGCCTCGCCCTGCTTGCGCTCCTCTTGTTCATCGTGTACCGCACCAAGGTCGGCATGGCAATGAGATCCGTCTCCACGGACATCGAGACGACCCGGCTGATGGGAGTGGACGTGGACAGGGTGATATCTTACACGTTTGCAATAGGTTCAGCTTTGGCCGCGGCGGGCGGCATAATGTGGGCTTGCAAGTACCCGCAGATCAACCCGCTCATGGGAATCTACCCCGGATGGAAGGCGTTCACCGCGGCGGTGGTAGGCGGCATCGGCAACATCACCGGAGCAATGCTCGGGGGCTTTCTCATCGGGCTCGTCGAGATCATGACTGTCGCACTTCTGCCTGGCCTTTCAGGCTATCGGGATGGCATAATCTTCACGTTGCTCCTGGTTTTTCTGCTCCTCCGCCCGACCGGGATCCTTGGTGAGCCCTTAAAGGAGAAGGTGTGACATGGAGAGAAGACGTCTGCACCTCGTCTTGACGCTTGCCCTCGTAGTTGTGCTCTTTCTCGCCCTGTGGTGGGCCGACACACACCTCGGGGAGTTCCCGTTGCGGGTAGCACGCACGGGCGCGATATACGTGGTCGCGGCGGTCGCGTACAATCTCATCAACGGCATTACGGGCCAGTTCTCGCTGGGGCCCAACGGGTTCATGGCGCTCGGGGGGTACACCACGGCTCTGCTCATTCTGCCTCTCCAACAGAAGCAGTTCGTGTGGTTCCTCGAGCCTCTCATGTGGCCGTTCAACTCGTTTTCGTTCCCGGGGTACCTCTTCGGCCTCGCGGTCCTGTTGGGTGGCGTCATGGGAGCGATAGGGGCGCTTCTCGTGGGCATCCCCTCGTTCAGGTTACGCGGGGACTACCTCGCCATCGCTACGTTCGGTTTCGGCGAGATAATCTTCGTTCTCGCCAACAACCTTATTCGGCTGACCAACGGTCCTCTGGGAATGAAGGGCATACCCGAGTACGCCAACGTATACTGGTGCTTCGGGGCGGCCGTTGTGGCGACGCTGGTTGTAAGCAATATCGCGAACTCAAGCTACGGGCGGGCCATGAAAGCTATACGTGACGACGAGATCGCAGCGGAGGCCATGGGCGTTAACGTGTTCCGAACGAAAATGCTGGCTTTTGTGACGAGCGGCTTCTTCGGAGGGGTAGCCGGCGGCCTTCTGGTCTCACTCATCACGACGATCTCCCCGACCCTCTTCACCTTCGGAATGACGTTCAACCTACTGATCATCATCGTGCTCGGAGGCCTTGGAAGCATAACCGGATCGGTCGTCACAGGGCTTGGGTTCGCCATCGTCTCCGAGCTCTTACGGGTTGTGGAAGCGCCCATCGACATCGGGTCTCTCCATATCCCGGGCGTCCCTGGCATGAGGATGGTCGTGTTCTCCATACTGCTCGTTCTGCTCATGATCTTCTATAGACGCGGCCTCTTCGGCCAGTTCGAGCTATCGTGGGACTGGGTCCTGTCCGTGCTCAGAGTTACCAGGGGGGTGCGAGAGTGGAAGCGCGAACGCAAGACGGAGTCGTCCTGACCCTCGACCATGTGACCATAAAATTCGGCGGGCTCGTGGCCGTGAACGACTTTTCCCTCGATATCGGAAAAGGCGAGCTCGTCGGGCTCATAGGACCTAACGGCGCGGGCAAGACGACGGTCTTCAACATAATCACGGGCCAGTATTCGCCCACCAGCGGCCGGGTGATATTCGAAGGGCAAGATATCACCGGATGGCGCCCAGACCTCATAGCCGCAGCAGGCATCGCCAGGACTTTCCAGAATGTCCGCCTTTTCACAGGCCTCACTGTGCTCGATAACGTCCTCGTGTCGCAGCACCTGAGGCTGAAATCCCCGTTCCTCTCGGCGGCGTTCCAGCTGCCGGGTTACGTTAGGGAAGACCGCGACGCACGGGAGCGTGGCATGGCGCTTCTCGAACGGGTAGGGCTTGCAAACCTCGCGAGGGAGCAGGCAGGCAGCCTCCCGTACGGCCAGCAGCGCCGCCTCGAGATCGCACGGGCGCTTGCGACGAGACCTCGGCTCCTCCTTTTGGATGAGCCCGCAGCGGGGATGAACCCCGAGGAGACGACTCAGCTGATGAAGTTCATCTGTCGTGTCCGGGACGATTTCGACCTCACGATCTTTCTCATAGAACATGACATGCGGCTTGTAATGGGGATCTGCGAGCGGATACGCGTGATCGACTATGGAGTCTCGATCGCCGAGGGAACTCCGCAGGAGATCCAGTCGAACCCCAGAGTCATAGCGGCCTACCTGGGCGAGGAGGAGAAGTAGCATGCTCAAGATCAGAGACCTCCACGTTTATTATGGCGGCATTCACGCGCTCAAGGGGATCTCCATGGACGTGCCCGAAGGCAAGATCGTGACGCTCATAGGAGCGAACGGGGCCGGCAAGAGCACGACCCTGCGCGCCATCACCGGCCTTGTGAAAGCTCGGCGGGGGTCCATCCAACTTAAGGGTCAGAACATCGTCGGAAAGCCGAGCCACTATATCGTGCGCTCGGGCGTAGCGATGGTGCCGGAGGGCCGGAAGATATTCCGCAACCTCACCGTGCTGGAGAACTTGATGATGGGAGCGTACCCCCGGCAGGACACCGCGGGCATACAACAGGACTTGGACTGGGTAACCACGCTCTTCCCAAGGCTCAAGGAACGCTTCTCGCAAAAGGGCGGCACGCTTTCCGGCGGCGAGCAGCAGATGCTCGCGGTGGGCCGGGCTCTCATGTCGCGGCCGAGGCTCCTCTGCCTCGACGAGCCGTCACTGGGGCTCGCGCCTGTCCTCATACGCGAGGTATTCAAGGCGCTCGCTCGGATACACGACGAAGGGTGCACGATCCTCCTGATAGAGCAGAACGCCAAGGCTGCCTTGAAATTGGCCGATTACGCCTACGTGCTGGAAACGGGGGCCATCACGATGGAGGGGCCCGGACAGGAGCTCTTGGAGAACGAGGCCGTTCGCAAGGCTTACCTGGGAGAGTAGGAAAAAGGCCGGGCCCAGCCGGTGCCTCGCAGCACTTGTTCGAAGGCCGCACGCCTCAGCCCTGTCTGGTGCTGTCACATTAGTGGGCCTGCCACGCCTTACGTAGAGCCGCGAGTCACGCCGAGCCAAGCCCGGACCGCTTGAGCAGGGCGATCATCTCGAAAACGAACCGGATCTCACGCTCGCTCATGGTGCATACCGCACTAAGGAGCATCTGGACGTTGGGGTCCTGCAGGACGGTCCGGAGGTCCTTGCTCATGCCCGGAAGCAGCTCCTCGGCGCCCTCGCTGTCCAGCACCAAATAGCAAGGGGACACGCCAAGGGCTGACGCTATCTTGTTCACGCTCTTCAGCGACGGCGAGACACGTCCCAGCTCGATTTGACCGATAAGCGCAGCTGAAACCCCGGCCTTCGCCGCCACCTCGGCCTGAGTCATGCCAAGTTTGTCCCTCAGTCTCCTGAGCTTTTCGCCCAGGAAACCGTTGCGCTCACTAGGTGACATGATGGCGGAGAGGGGAACGCGCAGCACACGAGCGAGCTCTTTCAGGACGGACACGGCAGGCTGCACGTTTCCGCGCTCTATCTCACTCAGGTACGTGCTGGATATCCCGGCCGCAGACGCGACCTCTTTCAGGGTCATGCCCCTATCTTCGCGGGCGAGACGCAGCCTATCACCGAGCCCGATGCCATGATGCCCCTGGTCTTCGGACATTCCGATGATTTCGGACCTGTTCAGGCCGAGCGCGTCCGCAAGCCGTGTGAGCGCCCCAAGGGATGGGGTCTTGGCACCGCGCTCTATTTCGCTCAGGTACGAATAGGAAAGCCCCGCCTTCGAGGCGAGCTCAACGAGCGTAAGCCCTTTCGCCTTTCTCGCGGCCCTCACCCGCTCGCCTGACACCACACATCGCGCCCCTTTCAAGGCACAGGGTCGGTCGAGTTCAAGAAGATACTCGTGAAACCGTGCACAATGTTCGATGAACGGGGTCGGTAGGGCAAAGCGCTGCGCCCATTCTGCGTCTCATGCGGTGGTCCCAGGCAACCCCCGCGTACATTGTAGCACTCTGTGGCATGCTTCACAAATGGATCTCGACAAGAAAAGCTCCTGGACGTGACGTCGAGCCTCCCGTGGGTTCGAGGCCGCCAGCAGCTCGAATCCGCGTTATTGACAGGAGTCCAAGAGCAGCGTATAGTACGTAATTGGCGCGGGATACGCGGCGCTCCGTCCCCTAAGAGGGCGCCCACGATGCGCCGAGTTTTCTGAAGGAGGGATTATCTCGACATGCCTACGTACGAGTATTATTGTGAGAAGTGCGGCCGTTTCGAGGAACTCCAGCGCATGTCGGATGAGCCCCTCTCCCGCTGTCCCACCTGTGGCGGCCCGGTCAGGCGGCTCATCAGCAGAAACGTGAGCATCATCTTCAAAGGCTCTGGGTTCTACACAACAGACAATCGTAGCGCCGACTACAAAGAGAAGGCCAAGAAGGATGGCGAGGCCGCGTCTTCGTCAGGCTCGCTGAAAGCGCCTGACGCGGCGGGCGTTTAGAGCCTTTTCCACAACGTCTATCCTACCCAAAACAAACGCTTCGGGTGCCAGGTGCCCACCTCTCCTCGTGTGAGCGCCAGGCACCCGTTTCGCATCTATTATGGCGCTCATGACGATATGGCGCCGTGCTCGCGCCACAGCTACGCATCACGTTCGAGAGACGCCCGTTGAGACGCCCGTTGCCGCCGATCATCCGTCACTTCACACCGCCGGACGACGCTGCCCGCCCGCCGTTCGAAACCCAGGCTTTAGGTAACGCTCCCCTCACAACCTCTCCCAGGAACGGCATTACGTAATAGTCAAGCCCGAACGCCCGCCCGGCTCCGGCGAGCATTGCGATGGAAACCACGACGAACCAGATGTCCCCGCCGGCCCCGGAGAGAGCGAAATTCACGTTCATGAATATCGACCCGAGCGCCGCGAGGGTCGTAAACAGGCCGAATATCAGGGCGAGCCCCAGCGCGAGCTCGGTGAGGGTCACGACCCACTGGAAGAAAAGCGCGTGCGGGAACACAAACGTCTCCATGAACCACCTGTACCATCCAGGCGTCCCCGGACCCATGGGCATCAGCGATGATCCCGACACAAGCTTGTCGCCGGAGACAAGGAACCCTTCGCGAATCTTGCCGATGCCGGAAACAAGCCACTCGTACCCGAGGAACACCCTCAGAATCACCAGCCAGGCAAGGCTGACCTTGACGTTTGCGTGCTTCATGAGACCTGAAAGCACCCCTCTCGCGTTTATCATCTCGTGCCTAAGATACTTCAGTATGACCCGGAGACCTCCGACCCCCCACTGGTAGTGGAGGTTCACCAGGTGCTTCATAACGGTCGCGGGATAGCTCCAGAGGGAGATCCCCATGAGGTCCGCCACTGAATAGTGGCTGCCGATGGAGACCATCACGCCGTGCAGATGCGGCTTGAACTTGCGCTTGGGCGCGCCTTTGATGTCCGCGGCTATGTTTCGGGCTGCGCACGCCCCGCCCTGAAGAGCCGACTCGACGAGCGCGGGAAGCTCGCCGTTTTCATCGACAAAGAGGCAGTTGTCCCCTACGGCGTATACATCGCTATGGCCGTCCACCTGCAAGTACTCGTTGACCACGAGGCGGCCGCGCTTCTTGCAGTTGAAGCCCTTGTCCTGGAGGAACGTCGTGGTCCGGACCCCGCCCGTCCAGATAAGCGTGCGCGTGCGTATCTTTGCGCCGGACTTGAGCGTGAGTTCGTCGGGCTTCACCTCCACTATCGGGGAATTGGTGAGCACGGTGATACCCTTCGCCCGCATAGCCTCGGCCGCTCTGGACGCGAGGTTCTCGGCGAGCGTCGGCAGGATGCGGGGCAACGCTTCGACCACATACACGGTCACGGAAAAACGCGAGACGCCGAACTCCCGGCCGAGGTCAGGTACCCATTCCGCAAGCTCCCCCGCCATCTCAACCCCGGTGAAACCGCCGCCCCCAACTACGAACGTGAGCAACTCCTGACGTTTGACCGGGTCGCTTTCAGCGGACGCGAGCTCGAACATGCGGCGCACGTGTGCCCTTATCTTCCGGGCATCCTCCAGAGACCACAGGGTCAACGCGTTCTGGGCCATGCCTGGGATGCCGTAGAACTCCGGTTCGCTCCCGCACGCGAGAATGAGATAATCATAAGGATACTCCGCCGACTCCGATGTCAGCACCTTCCTCTCAAGGTCGATGCCGGTGATCAAATCCTGCACGACCCTGACCCTGCTCTTTCGGAAGATATCGGCAAGAGGAATCTGCACGCTGTCCTCATGGACACGCGCCCCTGCTACCTCGTGGAGTTCGGTCAGGAGTATGTGCCGGTCGTTCCTGTCGATGAGCGTGATCTCGGCTTCGTCGCGTCCGAGCACCTTTTGTAGGGTCTGCGCCGCGTGAATCCCCCCGTAACCCGCTCCGAGAATGACGACCCTCTCTTTGTCCGCCATCCACCATTCCTCCCACGCGTTCTTTTCCCGGCAGGCCAGACGGCTCTCCTGGGCATTGCCCACAGCCGGCCAGCCGCCCCATTTGTGATTGTGACGACTATCACACACGCCGCCCTAGCTATCTAAAGTTTCGCCGCGCTCCTTTGGAGCCCGGCTTGTCGCTCCGCACTCGCTTGCGCTGTTTCAACTATACCATAGACAGTTTCGCCAGACAATGGTACAATCACAGTGTTCCGGCAGGGCGTTTCGACAGCTTGCAGCGGACGGCGGTCCGGCGCGGGTCATGGCCCGTCACAGCCCGAGGATCTCTCGTTTAAGGCTGCGTCCTGAACGGCAGAGCAAGGACGGCGTATGATTGTGACTGTGAACGTGAAAACGAGCACAAAGATCAGCACGCGCCTAGACGCCCCCACATGCGCGGATGCGCGCAATGCCGGCGGTGCCGCCCGGGCGGGCCTGAACGTTAGGCGCCGTCCACCGGTTCCATCGGTTGCACGTCCGGCTACGGTCCTGCGGGCGGTCCGCGGCATCATAGCTCTCATAGTCCTGCTGGCGGCGGCCGTGGCGGTCGGAGGCTGCCAGGGTTTCGATGGCGGCAAGCCAAGCGCATCGGCCCGGACCGGCTTCGCCCTGGGGACCTTCGTCCAAGTGCGGGCGTACGCCTCGGGTGGGCCTGCGGACGAAGCGGTTGAAGAGGCTATGGCCCGCATCAGGGAAGTCGAGGCACTAATGAGCGTGAACGTCCCATCCAGCGACGTGGCGGCGGTGAACCGCGAGTCGGGAGGCTTGCCAACCGAGGTAGCCGAGGATACACTGTATGTGGTGAAGAAGGCCGTTGAATACGGCGACTTAAGCGGCGGGAAGTTCGACGTGGCGATAGGCCCGCTGGTCCAACTGTGGGGTATCGGCACCGACCACGCGAGGGTGCCTGCGCCGAGCGAGATCGAAGCGGCAAGGTCGCTGGTCGATTACAGGGGCGTAGAACTGGACGAGTCAGCCAGCACCGTGCGCCTCAAGAAGCCCGGCATGGCCATCGATCTCGGGGCGATCGCGAAAGGCTTCGCTGCTGACGAGGCCGCCGAGACGCTGGTAGAACGCGGGGTAAGGAGCGCGTTCATCGACCTTGGCGGGAACATCCTGGTGGTCGGGTCCAAGCCTGACGGCTCGCCTTGGAGAGTAGGAATACAAGATCCGTGGAAGGAGCGCGGCGCCACCTTCGCGGTCGTGCCTGTGCGGGACAGCGCGGTGGTGTCATCCGGCACCTATGAGCGTTTTTTCGAGCAGGACGGAAAGCGCTACCACCATATAAT
The DNA here is from genome assembly GCA_050260395.1 of Betaproteobacteria bacterium. Classification (GTDB taxonomy): domain Bacteria; phylum Bacillota; class SHA-98; order UBA4971; family UBA4971; genus UBA6256. The sequence continues at coordinate 4,690 of JBLNCC010000015.1, read as the reverse complement.
CGACCCGGACACGGGTTACCCGGCCGAGACGGGCATAGTGAGCGCGACGGTCCTGGCTCGTCGCGCGGTGGACGCGGATGCCCTATCCACCACGGTGTTCCTCCTAGGGCCGTCTGAAGGGATGAAGCTCATCGCGGGTCTCCCGGGAGTCGAAGCCGTCATCGTCACCGACGACCGGCAGGTAGTCGCGTCCCCGGGCCTTCGCGGAGTCATAGAAGTCAACAAGGGATGGGCGGTCAAGTTCTATGGGCTTGAAAACGTTCAGGAAGGCTGACGTCATCCTTGCGCTCGTCATCGTGGGCGCGGCCGCCGGCATCCTGGCCGGGCGAACACTTGGCCGGGCCTGGCAAGGGGTCGCTCCGGCCGGGCGAGAGGTAGTGATAGAGGTCGATAACCGGCATTTCCGCACGGTGCCTTTCTCACAAGTGAAAGGGGTCGCGACCGTGGACGTTCCCGCGCCCGGCGGTCATACCGTTGTCGTCGAGATCGCCGACGACGGGCGCGCGAGGGTCCGTTCATCGGATTGCCCGGACAAAGTGTGCGTCAAGACCGGCTGGATAGAGCACCCTGGGGAGGTCATCGTGTGTCTCCCCAATAGGGTGGTAGTGAAGATCCAGGGTTCGGCGGGCGCTTCCAAGCCTGCGCTCGATGGTATCGCGTATTGAATCATGAGTTGCCATGTGATTGCGGACGTGAGAGCGCCGGAGGGCCGGAAGGAGGAAAATGGGTTTCCGCGCGGGCGCCTGGTCATCCCAGCGCCGCGTGCGGCTTCCATGCGGGATGACGAGAACACAGAGATTGACGCACATATCTATCTATACGGCACTCGCCCTCGTGCTCCACATAACAGAGAGCTTCATCCCAGTGCCCTTCATGGTCCCCGGGGCTAAGCTGGGCCTCGCAAACATAGTCACACTCCTCGTGATCGTCCTTTCAGGAACGTATGACGCCTTCATCGTGGTGGCCCTGCGGACCTTTCTCGGGTCGCTCCTCTCTGGCGCACTCACGAACTTCGCGTTCAGCGTCGTCGGAGGCATGCTCGCGACCGTAGTGATGTCCGTCGCGTACAAGCGCTTCAGCGGGGTGTTTGGTCTCGTCGGCGTGAGCGTCCTGGGAGCCATATCCCACAATATCGGCCAGCTCCTTGTGGCTGGAATCGTCGTGGGCACCATGGGCGTGTACGCTTACCTGCCCGTGCTCCTGTTGGCCGGGGTTGCTACGGGGTACTTCGTCGGAATTGCCGCTGGGTACGTCCTGAGATTTCTGCCGAAAGCCGTCGCGCAGTCGGCCGATGCCGGGTGGCCGGACGACGCGCGGGCACATGAGGTCCCAAGGCTTCCCTGAAGCCGGGCGCGACAGGAGATGGGGAAAACCGATGGGCAAACCTTTGGTATCCGGGTGGTCGTCTCACCCTTTGCTTGCCGAAAGCTTGAAAAAGGTCGAGGCCTACCTCGAAAAGCAGCTATCCACCGGCCACAGCCTCATTTCGGACGCGGTGATGTCTCTCCTCAGGGCAGGCGGGAAGCGCGTTCGTCCCGCGCTCGTTCTGGCATCGGGGATGTTCGGCGAAGCCGACCTTTCCAAGCTCGTGCCGGTCGCCTCGGCCATCGAAATCGTCCACATGGCGACGCTGATTCACGACGATATCATCGACGGCGCGGATACCAGAAGAGGAGTGAAAACCGTTCACGCACGCTACGGACCTGATGTAGCGGTCTTCACAGGAGATTATCTCTTCACCAGGGCCTTTCGCATACTGTCGGAGTACGCGAGCCACGAAATGCTGTCCTCCGTAGCCAGGGCCGTCCAGGAGGTCTGCGAGGGAGAGATCGAGCAGTACGAGAGCAGGCGCAACGTGGCCGTGTCCTTCGGCCAGTATCTGCGGCGGATCCGCCAAAAGACCGCTATGCTCTTCGCCCTAAGCTGCTACGCGGGCGCCCTCGTCGCGGAAGCGCCGAGGAGCACCGCGGACGCGCTTCGCCGCTTCGGGCTCCACCTCGGAGTCGCGTTTCAGATCGCCGACGACATCCTGGATTTCTCCCAGGACAGCGCGACCACTGGAAAGCCTGCCGGGCACGACATCGCCTGCGGCGTATACACGCTGCCGCTCATATACGCGCTGGAAACCGCCAAGTGGTCCAGTGAACTGCGAAATCTCTTGAACGACCTGGATGTGAACGGCGCTTCTCCCGGCTCCTCCGGCTGCGAAAACGAGCCTTGTGGGAGCCGGAACGGGAACGCCGCCGGCGACGGCGCGCGCGACGCGGCCTGGGACGCGGCTCGCGAGCGCGTCATCGCGATCGTGCAAGAATCGGGCGCCCTCGGGCGGGCGTCACGAACCGCCGAGAGGTACGCCGCCCGAGCCAAGCGCTGCCTTGATTCTCTTCCCGATGGAGCCGGCAAGGACATCCTCACCGACATCTTGGTGAGCGCCGTGTACCGCTCCAGCTGAGTGCCGACCCGCACCTCGGGAGAGAGCGCCGTGGGTTCCCCGCATTACGATGCAGACGAGCACCCGGCATGTCAGGCACTCGCACCGGGCACGCGGAAGCGGAAGGTTGAGAAAACTTGACCCTAGGCACCCGCCTGAGACGAGGCTATCTGCGGGGCGGCCTCCGTAGGCGCCTTGGGCTGCACTTGTCCGAGGAGTTCGAGCCCGTTTATGACCAGCCTGAACCTGCAGCCCAGAAGCGAGGCCGCCTGCTTGCACATCTCCATGCGGGTCAGGTATATCTCGAAATAGTCCATGATCTGGCACTCGGTGGTATCAAAGGATATGTCCAGCGTAATGGTGTTGCGTTTGCTATCCACCGTCAAGGCTGAATCGGTTATGGCGAGGTTGACCCTGTCGTGGATGTCATGCGCCCGCCTCATCCGTACCCGGGTTCGATGAGCGTCGCTCTTATCGGCGATGATGAGCGCCGCCGACACTGGGCTCACGGGGATGCCTATCTCCTCTTCGTGGTTGGCTATGGCCGTTGTGATCGTGCAGATCTCGTCCAGCGGCATTCCCAGCATGCGAAGCTCCGTGAACACGATGTTCGCGCCGGTGGGCCCGTGGTACTTCCGATTGTGCATGTTCCCGATGTCATGCAGATAACCTGAGATGGCTCCGAGCTCAACCGTCCTCTCGTCGTATCCTAAGCTCCTCAGGATGTACGCCGTCATCGTGGACACGTACGTCACGTGGCGCAGTCCGTGTTCGGTGTAGCCGAGCAGCGACAAGTACTCGTTGGCCTTGCTTATGAGTAACCGGAAATTGGCATTCCCTTGGACGTCTTTTAGCGTCAACACGCTCCTCCCTCCCACAACGCTCTCCTTGGCTATACCATAATACCACATTCCCTTCCCACTGCACACAGTCCCGCCCGCACCAGCCCCCAGCCCGCAGCCGGGCGGCCCGCCCCCGCCCCGCCGGGCCAGGAACAAAGCCGCGCCCGGACCATGCGCCCGGTGACGGACGGGGCGCGGCGCGTGCCCACAATGAGCGATGCCACACGCTGTGCCTGGCAACCAGCTCTTAAGATGGGAAGATCTGAAGGGTGACAACCCAGGCCCGCCCATGTATCATGGCTCAAGGGATCGGGACATCGATACATCCGATGCCTCCCATCCAACATTCCTTCCAAAGGAGGAGAGGTGTCTTGCGTCACATCGTACGACACTCGCTGGTTCTGGGGCTCGCCATCCTCGCCGCGCTGGCGTTGCCGGCAATGACATGGGCGGCGTCACAAGGTGAGCAGCAGTCCACGCATGGCTTGCTCGCGCACCCCTCGTTCCGGGCGGGGCAGAGCAACCAGGCGTACTACCGCGAAACGACCGCCCAGGCGCCCGCCGAGGTTGCAGTCGGTCCGGTAAACCTTGACTGGCAGAACTTGTACCAGGCGCAACTGCGCGTGAACAACGGGCAGGATACCTGGAGGTTGGATCCGGTTCAGGTGGCCCGTCTCGAAGGCGCAAGCCTCGGGTTCGACCCGGCGCAGGATAAGTACACCCTGGTATCGAAGGTCGACGTCGGGAGGAACTCGGGAACTGGTGAGGCTCAGGTACTCGTGGAGCACTCCGGGCGGGCCTATATCGTGCAGCTCATTCAGCCTTTCGGACCCGGCCCCGGCATGATATGGACGGTCAATTCCGTGCGCGAGATCACATCTGCCGATGAAGCAAACGCGGTCGCGCGTCAGGCCTCGATCTCCTTCCAGTACCTCGGCCCGTACGGGCCGGCCCTGGCCACGTGGCGGGGTGAACCCGCAGCACAGCCCCAGGCTCCCGTCACCACGACGCCGGTGCGGCCTGGGCAAGTCTACTACGTGCAACCTGGGGACACCCTTTGGGCGATCTCCGTGAAGAACGGCGTCGCTCTCTACAGGCTCATTGAGCTCAACCCGACCGTAGACGCGAACGCCCTGTGGGTGGGCCAGGTTATCATCATTCAAACGTCGAACGACCCTTGGGCGGTCCCAGGCCAAAGCGCGAATTACGGGTCGCGCGCGGCTTCCCAAGGCACGGTGCACATCGTCGAGCCGGGCGATACTCTCTGGCAGATCGCGCTGAGGTACAACGCCCCTGTGCAGGCGATCATGGAGGCGAACGGCATCACTGACGCCAACGTTCTCTGGGTCGGCCAGAGGCTCGTCATCCCGTAACCTCTGGACCCTATTCCCATTCCGTGTTCCGACCCCCTGTGGAC
>JBLNCC010000014.1:0-18846 GCA_050260395.1 Betaproteobacteria bacterium | reverse complement strand
GGGGCCGGCGCGGCCGGCAGGAAGGGAGCGAGGGCGTCGGTCGGGGAGGCGGGCTCGCGCGCCACAGGAGAAGGCAGCCCGGACTTCGTGCGTGGCCTGGGCCACTCGTTTGTCGCCGCGGCGCGTGCCGACAGGTGGGTGCGGGCTGGGTTGACGATGGACCGACGCGACGTAAAGATGAGCAGAAGCGTTGTGTTTCTCACTCGAACTGCCGTGTTGCTCGCGCTCACGCTTGCGATTCAGATGGCTGGGATGCCTCAGTATGCCACGGGGCCGCTCGTGAACACGATGCTCTACATCGCCGCTACGTTTGTGGGGATCGGCAGCGGGGTGGCCATCGGCGTGGTGACCCCGGTCATCGCGTTCTGGCGCGGCATCCTGCCGCCGCCCCTCGGGCCGATGATACCGTTTATAGCCATCGGAAACGCCGTGCTCGTCATCGTGTTCGGTCTCCTTGAACGGCGCGGAAGGCTTGCGGCCATAGTGGGCATAGCGGCCGCGTCGGTGCTGAAGTTCCTGGTCCTCTCGGGTGCTGTTCGGTTCGTGGTCCAGGTAAAGCCGGCCATCGCGAATATGATGCAGACCCCGCAGCTTGTGACGGCGCTCGCTGGCGGCGCGATCGCGTTCGTGGTGAGCGAGGCCCTGCTTCGCACCGGCGCTGTGAAGCGGCTGTCAGACTTGGGCAAGCGCGGCGCCAGGTGATGCGCGAAATACGTGCCACGCCCCTGCGTCCCGCTGAACACATGCACCGGGCGGGGCCGGGCAAACGGGCCGGGCTCCGCGCGGACGCGGACAGGGTGGGGCTGGACGGGAGGGGGAGGAGCGGGTTGGCGCGCAACCTCTTCTTGACCGGCGAGAAACATGTGGGAAAGTCCACGATCCTCTCCGCCGCGGTCGATGCTCACCCCGGGCCGGTCGGCGGCTTCCGCGTCGAGAGGGTCTTTGAGGGGAAACGCCTCCGGGCTTTCCGGCTTGTGGACCTCATGTCGGGCGAGTCCGGCGTCATCGCCTCCGCGCGCCGGGGTGGTTGGGAGGTTCACGCCGATGTTTTCGAGAGCGTGGGGGTCCAGGCGATCAAACGGGCCTCGGCGAGCGCACGCATCATCGTCATGGACGAACTCGGCCGGTTCGAGCTTCGCGCGCCCGCGTTCCTCCAAGCGGTCATGGACGCGCTTGCCGGGCCGGTCCCCGTGGTCGGGGTCCTCAAGGCCGATTCCAACCCGTTCCTCGACGCCATTCGGGGGCGTGAGGACACGCAAGTTGTCGAGGTGACGCCCGAAACCCGGGCGAAAGCCGCGCGAAAGCTCGGGGACTTTCTCGCGCATGTGGCGATGCCTCCTCGCTAACGCCGGCCGCGGCGGGACTTACGGTGCGGGGTGCCGGGGTCGCACCGTTCCTTATCTCTCGTTTTCCGAGGTCTTGGGTTGCCGGTGATTGCACGACGGATGTCAAGATCCGGCCACTTGTCAGACGGGCCGGATTTTGACGAAGCGCGCCCCGCTTGGGGCGCCGTCCCCGAGTGCAACACCGGCAACCTTGCGCCGTGCGCGTGCTCTCTGGAACCGGCGATCACATATGGCGATCTACCTAGACATGCTGCTGCATCGTGCTTACGAAGTTCTGGACCCTCGCGACGTCCTGAGGCTGGGCCATGGCCGGTTGGTACCAGCCTTTCCTATTCATGAGGTCCCAGATCTCTTTCTGGTGTTTCAGGTCTGTGTCGAGGCTGCTCATGATCTGGCGCCTCAGATCGGGGCTCGACGCCTCGATGGCACCCTTTGCCAGGTTGCTTATGCAGAGCTTGTGCTCGTCCAAGAGCACCTGCATGAGATCTCGGTCGGTGAACCCGGTGTCACCCCTTCGGACGTTGACATTCGGCATGTTCAAGCTGACTCCCCCCTTAAACATTGGATCCGCTAGGTGGCTGTGCCGTAGCCCCGGTCCATCCACATCGTGGTGCCCCGGGTGCTACTGCAAGTTCGGGCGAGCCCCGATGAGCGCCGAGTAAGCGTTCATCTCGGCTCTGTGGTCCTTCGCGAGCCGGTCGCAAAGGGACTTGATCTCCGGGTCCGCGCTCACCTGCGAGGCATAGTCGAGCAGTTTTGTCACGGACGCCGAGGATCTGAGGTGCTCCTCGATGAACATCAATTCCTGCGTAGTCAACCTCTCCTGAGCCACCGTATCAGCCTCCCTTCATGTGACGGTTCATGTGAGGTCGCGCGAGTTGCGCGCGTGGGACCGCGCTTAGTTTGCTCCCGGAACGCGGGCGTTTATTCCAGATCTGACGCCTTCTTGAGACTTTCCCTCCGTGCGCACCCCAGCCTTCGGGGTCGTCCGGTCGACGTCTATGGCGCAATCCGGGCAGTGATCGGCGCACGTGCGACAGGTGGTGCAGCCGGCCGGGTTCACCTCCACCGTAGGAGTGCCGTACGCACCGAGGTCCTTCGACCAATGGATCACGTCCTCAGGGCACGTCTCGACGCAGAGACCGCAGCCCTTGCAGAGCTCGGGAAAGACGATCCATCTCCCGCGCAGGAGCTTGTAAATCTTCGCGGTGAACGTCTTCTGCTCGACGGTGGGTTCGCTCACGGCGCTTTCACCAACCATCCTCGCACCAACCTTTCTCCCGCGGGCCTTCCTCCCGGCGGCCACCGGTGGCTAGCCGGGCCAGCCAGCCTGACAGTGTGCCTGCCTCCCGATCCGCCGACCCACCGACCCACCGGCCTGCAGGCCGACCGGCTTGGCGGTCATGGTCTGCCGGCCACGGTCGGCGGTTGCGGGCCTCGGGCTCCGGATGGGTGGGGGCCCCGGTCTCTTTTCCGGTCCCGCGGCCTCAGCCCCGGGCGGCCGCGTCCCGGTTACGCTCCTCCTGGATGATCGTTGCTCCGCGTTCGAGAGCCCGGTGGTTGACCTGCCGCAAGCCCGGATCGTCTTTGAATTTGTAGCCGAGCTTGAGGTCGAGCGCCTCTTTCACCTTGTCCATCGCGAGTATCCCGGTGGCCTCCACCACCGCGCCCATGACGATGACGTTGAACGCCCTCGGGATGAACTCGCGCCTCGCGATATCGGCGGCAGGAAGGCCCACGAGAAATGGCGCCGCGCCCGTCTCTCGACGCTCGTCCGCCGCCCGCCCGCTGTCGCGCTGAGGCTCGGCGCGGGTTCCTGTCATGCTGGCGAACGCCTCAGGAGCCACTGTGTCCCAAGCCTGAATGCCTATGGCGTCGTCCTCGATCACCGGTGGCCGGACGCTGGAGCTGTCGTAAATGAGAAGGGTGCCCGGGCCCACGAGCGACCTCGTCCTTTCAATTGACCGGTCGCTGAGCGCGACGAGCACGTCAGCGTGCCTGAACTTGGGAGAACCTATCGGATTCGGGCCGAGCTGGACGTATGCGAGCGACACCCCGCCGCGTTGCTCGACGCCGAAATTCGGGATGTACAACGCGTGCAGCCCGGAGAGGAACCCCGCCAAGGCAAGCACCTCGCCCACGAGCTGGACGCCCTGCCCTCCCTCGCCGGCAAGGGCGATCTTCATGTTGTCGAAGGTAGGGCCCTCGAAACCTGCGCCCGAACGAGCCTCGCGCCATGCGTGGCGCCCGTCATCGGTCTCGGACACCGCATTGCCGCCGCCCGCCGACCCGGGAGCGTCCGTTCCTGAGACCGAAAGCTCCTGGGAGGTCCGGAGGGCGGCGCTCCCTCCTATCCTAGGTCTCCGCCTTTTCCCGGGCGAACTCGCCCACCCTGAACGTTTTCCCCATTTCGTGCTCCAAGAAGTGCCATGTTTCCTTCGGACCGGTCCGCCAGTTAGTGGGGCACGTGGAGAGAGCTTCCACGAACGAGAGCCCCCGTCCGGCCATCTGATGCTCGAGAGCGCGCTTTATGAAGAGCTTGAGCTGGCGGAAGTTGGCCACGGTGCCGCGGGCCGCGTACACCCCGTCCGCGCGGATGCACGTCACAAGCTCCGGACCCGACACGGGAAGCCCCGTCTCCTTAGGATCGCGCCCGTCCGGGGTGGTTGTGGTCTTCTGGCCCGCAAGCGTGGTAGGGGCGAGTTGCCCGCCTGTCATGGCGTATACTGTGTTGTTGCACACGATCACGGTGATCTTCTCATTGCGGATCGCCGCGCTCACGAGGTGTTGCGCGCCGATAGCATACGCCCCGCCGTCCCCCATGTATGCGATGCCCACGAGATCGGGCCTCGCGCGCTTGATCCCGACTATCACGGGGATGGTGCGGCCGTGATGGGTCTGGACGGTGTCCAGGTTGAAGAGGTTCCAGCTCAGGAGCGAGCATCCGATGTCGCAGCCGTACACGGTCCTTTCCGCTATGCCCAGGTCGTCGACGGCCTCGCCCAGCGCTCGAAGGATGATCCCGTGCCCGCAGCCGGGACAGAACGGGTGGGGCTTGGTTTCGGCACGCCACGAGCGCGGCATGCGCCCCGGCCTCATGACGGCGGTTTCGGGTTGCTGTTGACCTGTGTCATCCCGGTCCATATGGCTCATATGGCTCGTGCGTCTGGTAGCGATATCGTCCACGTGTTCACCACCGCCTTTGGCGCGTTCAGGAGGCCGCCGAGACAAAGTCCACGATCTCCTCCGCGGTGATCCCGACGCCGGGCTTGAGGTAGGCGCCCACGTCCACGTCCGCCCGCCTGTATAGTCCCTCGCGGATCAACGCGGCGAGCTGGCCGTACGCCGACTCCACCACGAGGACGCGGCGCGCTGCCCGCGCCGCCTCCGCGAGTGCCGTCGCGGGAAAGGGCCGCAAGGTTATGGGCCTGAAGTATCCCGCCCGGACGCCGCCTCGCGCCCGCAGGGTTTCGGCGGCCTCCCTGGCCGCCCGCGAGACGATGCCGTGGGCCACGAGTATGACCTCCGCGTCCTCGCAGCCCTCTTGCTCGAACTCCATCACGGTTGGGGCCATTTCTTCGTAGTCGCGGATGTTGGGCATGAGGGCCTCGTACAGCTCTTCCTCGATGCTGAAAGTGTTGCGGAAATGGGCTGGCGGCCTGTCCTGGCCCGGGGTGCCGGGTTTTCCGACGAAAGGTTCAGGGGGTGCGGGAGGCATGCCTCTGTCCTCAGGGTTATAGAGGGTGAGGGCTTCGAGCATCTTCCCTTGGTAGCCGTCGCCCAGCACGAACGTGGGGAAGCGCGTCCTCCACGCCGTGGCGAACGCCTTGATCGTGTAATCGAAGAGGTCTTGGTGGGACGCCGTGGAGTACACGATGCGGTGTCCTTCGCCGTTGCCGCCGAAGCACGTGAGCCGGACTTCTTGTTGGCTATAAATGACGGTCGCCGTGGATGGACCTCCTCTTTGCTGGATGATCCATACCACGGGGATGCGCATCATCTCGGCCATGGTGATGGGCTCCTGCATGAGGACGTTGCCCGGGCCGGCCGTCGCAGAGAAGGCCTTTCTGCCGGCCATGACGGCCCCGATGGTCGCGAAGCCCGCGGAGAGCTCGTCTTCGGTTTGCAGGAAGCCGAGGGAGCGCTCCTTGGCGAGGATGGCCCAGGTGTGCATGATCTCGTTCTGCGGGGTGATTGGATAGCCGCACATCATGTCAGCGCCGGCGGCGAGCGCTGCCCACGCTACGACCTCGTTTCCCGTCATGAACCTGCGTTGTTCGCCCTCGACCACTCTCATCGTTCACATCTCGCTGGCGCGGAAATGTGGGGGCCTGGCGCCGGCCCGGCCCCTGCCCCTGCCCGGCCTGGTTGCGTCGGATTCGCCCGATGCCCAATGAGGAGTGTGCTCGAAACGAGCGCGGCCTATGCGCGTGTCGAGCCTCTCTCTTGTAAGCCGTGCGCCGTCGCAACGGGCAATGCTAATGCTGCATGCGCTTCCACATTCGAGAGGTGGGGGGAGGGGCGGAGGGACGGAAGCGGATGGGGGAGGGAAGGGCCCTCGGCGCATGGTCCGGCCGGCTTCTCGATACCCGGTCACGCACTGCCGCAGGTAACCCTGCCCGGCACACTTGACACCCACGGAAAGGAGGGCGAAAACTTCTAGCACCGTGCTTAGACCGCATGGTATAATAATAGTCGAGGGCGGCGCAAACCCCTGCATTTAATGGGGCGGCGGGAGACAGGCGGAACGCCCAAACCGCCCAACGCTGAGATGCGGGACTGCTGGAGCGCTGAAGCGCTTAGGCACCAGGGCGCTGCGGCGGCGGAGCGCCGGACCACCGGATCGCCGGACCCTCGGGACGCCGGAGCACCGGAGCGAAAGCAAGAAGTGCCGGAGTGGCGGAACAGGCAGACGCAAGGGACTTAAAATCCCTCGGGCCCTAGGCCCATGCGGGTTCGAGCCCCGCCTCCGGCACCATTTCATTCTCTGCCCTTTCTCTGTCCTTCGATACCGCTGTGATACTGGCGCGCTATGCTTTGATGCCCGCTCTCTTCTGGATGAAGGCGTGGAATTTGTTGTAGAAATCAGCGAGTTTCTGGGCGTTCTCCCTGGCCATCTTCATGAGCTGCTGCATGTCCTGTTGGCTCGGTGGGGTCCATTGACCCTGGTTCTGCGCCCCCTGCGGACGCGCTCCTCCCAGCCCCAACGCCAGACCGTAGTTCGCGGGATCGAAGTCGAAGTTGTCAACGTAGGCGAGCTGCTTCGCCGAGAGGGTCTTCTCTATGTTGTCGATCGCCTGCCGGAGGGCTTCCTCCCTTGCCTGCCGTTGTTTGCGAAGCTCCTGGGCTCTCGCGCCGTCCATCTGTGCCGTGCCGCCCTGGCCCTGGCCCTGGCTTTGACCCTGTCCCTGTCCTTGCGCCTGGCCTTGCCATCCTGAACGATTTCTGAACTCGAGTTGGGCCGGGTCAACCTCGAGGCGAATGAGACCCTTGTCAACCAGGGCCTTGAATGTGGGCCATATGTCCGTTGCCTGCTTTCGGGTGAGGGCGAGCTTCTTATCGCGGTCCATGTCCATGATCCCGGCAAGAAGCCAAACGAGATCCCGCTCAGCGGACTCCCTTTGCACTACCAATTGGCCGCCCGGCGCCGCCGGCGCTTGGGCCTGGACACCGGCGACGCCGGCTTGGGCCAGCACCACAGCCGCGTGCACGGGGGTTTCGCGGGCGATCACACCTCCCACGACTGCTGCCGCGGTCAGCGCTACCACCATCGCCGCGCCCATGGCCTTGGCCATGACGAGCTTGACCGCCTCAACCGTGAAGCCCGCCGGATGAAGCGGCGGCGTCCACGACGTTCCGCGCACGTGCACACCTCTTTGTGCTTCCGCACAGTGTAGTCGGTTTGCGGTTCTTGCCGCTCCCGGGTCGAAGCTACCATGCGCACGAACCATATCGCATTCCACCTCCTACCCAAGGATCGGGAGAATCCGGCCAATTCAGTCGCCAGCTGGACGGGCCGGATTCCGACGTGCTCGTGCCATCACTTACTCGTACCGCAAGGCCTCAACGGGGTTCAGCCGCGCTGCCCTGCCCGCCGGGTACATCCCGAAGAAGAGGCCCACAGCGAGCGAGAAGCAGAACGGGACCAGCACAGCGCCGATGGAGACGGCGGATGGCCATCCCGCGACCCGCGCCGCAATCCTCGATCCGGCGATCCCGACGATGATCCCGATGACTCCGCCCACAAGGCTCAGGACGATCGATTCTATGAGGAACTGCATCAGGATGTCCACGGTCCTTGCGCCGAGAGCCTTGCGGAGCCCTATCTCTCTCGTCCGCTCGGTTACGGAGACGAGCATTATGTTCATGACCCCGATCCCGCCGACGAGCAAGGACACGCTGGCGATGCCCGCAAGAAGCACAGTAAACACGCGCGTGACATCCTGGGCGGCGCTCAGGACATCAGCCTGGTTTCGCACGTAGAAAGCGTCGGTGCTGCCCAGGCGCGCCGCGAGGACCGAAGTTATCTCGTCGTTGGCGGGGTCCATGGATTTCGCGTCCTTCGCTTGGACGTAAATGGTGCGCACGTACTTGGTCCCGAGGATGCGCCTCTGCGCAGTGGTTATCGGGACGTAGATGGCATCATCCACGTTGGTCATGCCGCTTTGACCCTTGGACTGCATGACGCCGATGACCTTCAGACGTACCTGGCCGACCTTGAGCTCCTGCCCGATGGGGTCCGCCCCCGAGAAGAGCTCATCCACGACGCCCTGGCCCACTACTGCGACTTTCGTGGCATACTCCACGTCCTGTTCGGTGAAGAATGAGCCCGAGGCGACGTTAAAGGCTCTAACCGTCAAGTACTCCGGGGTCGTAGCCACGACCTGTGTCTGAAGGCTGCTCGTTCCATACCGCACGGTGGTGCCTCGAGAGACCTCCGGAGCCACGGCGCCTACGGATGGGCAGTCGTCGCGTATCGCCTGGACGTCGTCCATTGTAAGGACGTCCATGCTCCCGAACGCGCCCCTTGCCTGCGCGCCCGGCTCTCTGGTCCGGCCGGGCATGACGATGAGGAGGTTGGAGCCGAGTCGTTCTATCTGGGACGAAACCCGGCGGTTTGCTCCCTCTCCGATTGCCACCATGATGACCACTGCCGCAACTCCTATAATGACCCCCAGCATCGTGAGGCCCGAACGCATCTTGTTGCTGGTGATGCCGAGGAGCGCTGTGCGCACGCTTTCGAGTAGGTTCATCCCGCCTTCACCTCCTCCTCGGCGGCGCGCCTCTGCGTGAGGCCGGCGATCGAGGCGTTCAACGCTTCGTCCCGCTCCGCTATCGTCCTCGAGGATACGACCTCATCCGCGACTATGAGCCCGTCGCGGAAGCGGACGATTCTCCTGGCATACTGCGCGATGTCGGCGTCGTGGGTAACGAGGACCACGGTGATTCCGGTGTCGTTGAGCGCCTGGAATATCGCCATGATCTCCGCGCCCGCTTTAGTATCCAGATTCCCCGTTGGTTCGTCCGCGAGGATGATCTCCGGCCGCGTCACGAGGCTCCGCGCTATGGCCACTCTCTGCTGCTGGCCGCCTGAAAGCTCCGAAGGTTTGTGATGGAGACGGTCCCCGAGCCCCACGGCCTCAAGCGCCCTTACCGCAAGGAGCCTCCGGGTGTGCCTCGGGACGCCCCCGTAAACCAGCGGCAGCTCGACGTTGGCCACTGCATCCAGCCTCGGCAGGAGGTTGAATGTCTGAAAGACGAACCCTATGCGCTGGTTTCTCACCCGGGCGAGCTCGGTGTCGTTCATGTCGCTCACCAGCACCCCATCGAGGGAATAAGTTCCTTCCGTGGGTTGGTCCAGGCAACCGAGGATGTTCATGAACGTGGTCTTCCCCGAGCCCGATGGACCCATGATGGCGACGAACTCTCCCTCGTCGATGCTGAGAGACACGCCCCGGAGCGCGGCGACCTCGACGCTGCCGAGCCTGTATGTCTTCTTTAACCCGTCAACTTTGATCACGCTCAACTCACCCCATACGCTGCCGGGGCCGGGACCGGCCCCGGCTTGCCGTTCGCGTCTATCAAGGTCTCTCGATGAAGAACATTCCCGGGCCCTCCGGCACCCTACGGGTCACCCGGTTCGTGTTCTGCGCGCTGCTGCTGCCGCTGGTGCTCGCGGACGTGCCGGCGGATGACCCCCTGACCGCCACCATGTCGCCCTCCGCGAGCCCAGATATGACCTCAGTTGTGGTCCCGTCGGTTATGCCGAGCTCGACTCGCTTGAAGAACGGCTCACCCTTTTCGTCCAGGGTGCGCGCCATAAGGCGTCCCCGCCGCTCCTCCAGCGCCGCGTTGGGGATCGTGAGCACGTTGGTGCGGCGATCCAGGACGATGTCCACGTCGGCCGTCATTCCGGGTTTCAGGGTCCGGGTATCGTCGGTGACCTTGACGGTCACTTCGAAATAAACCACGCTGCTGATGACCTTGCCCTGGGAAGCGACGCTTTCAACGACCCCGTTGAAGACCTTGTCCGGGATCGACTCCACCATGACATCGGCGTGTTGGCCGACCTTCACACTGTGGACGTCCGTCTCATCCACGTTCGCCACGACCTGAAGGTTGGTGAGGTCCGCGACCACCGCGAGCACGCTCGATTGTCCCACAAGCTGCCCTACCTGCGCCGCGACCTGCGTGACCGTTCCGTCTATAGGTGACACGATCCGCGTGAGGGCCAGGTCGCGCTCTGCTGCGCTCACGGCGTTTCTGGCCTGCACCACCTGGGCCTGCGCGGTTAGGAGCTGTTGCTGGGCGCTCGTGGTATCGGCGTTGGCCTCGGCGAGGCTCAAATTCAGCTTGGCCTGGGATACCGCGGCCTCAGCCGCTGCGAGCTCGTCGGGGTCAGGGCCCGCAAGCAGCGAATCCAGCTTTTGCTGTGCCGACTTCAGCGATTCCACGGCAGTGAGGTACTTGTTCTCAGCGCTCTCCAGCTGTTGCCGCGTCACCGCGCCCTGTTCGAAGAGGGTCTTGTTGCGCTCGTAATCCTTGCTCGCGGCGTCCACCGAGAGCTGCGCCTGTGCGACCTGGGACTTGGCCTGTTCGATGTCTTGGGTCGTCGCAGCCTCCTTGAGCTGGGCCAGCTTCGCCTCGGCGTTGAGGAGGTTCACCCTGGCCTGTTCAACCTCGAGCTGGTTCTGCGCCGGGGCGAGCTTCACTTGCGTTTGAGCCTCCGCGAGCTTCGCCTCGGCAACTGCCAGGTTGTCCTTGGCTTCCTGGAGACGCTGGCGGGCCTCGGTGTCATCGAGGAGGACGAGCTCCTGGCCCTTTCTCACAACGTCTCCTTGTCTGACGAGGACCTGCGTGACGGTGCCGCTGACCTTCGGCGCGACATCGTAGGTCGAACCCGCGCTCACAGTTCCGGAGGCTGTGATCTTCAGCGTGATCGAGCCTCTCTGCACCGGGACGAGCCGGTATAACTGCTCCGAGCTTGCGGCGCCGCGGTTACCGGCGAAAAACGCCCTGTAAACGCCGTATCCGGCTATCCCCACGACGCACACGGCGACGACGAAGACGGCCGCCAAGCGGCGCCTGCCTTTACCTCTCGTGCGATTCACAGTCATAACTTCCACCCCTCACGTCCCAACAATCCCACCGCCTTGCCCAAGCGTGCCCGTGCGAGGTAGCAGTCGAACAGGGCCTGGACCTCCTCGAACTTTGCGCTGGCGAGCGACTGCGTGGCGTCGATGACCTCCGCCATTACCGCTGCTCCCGCCTCAAAGCGCGCCTTGGTCACGCGGAGCGCTTCTTCCGCCTCGTCCACCGCTTTCCCGGCGAGCTCCAGCTTTTGCACGGCCTGCTTCAATCCCACCGACGCCGCGTACACGTCCTCGACCACCGCCTGCTTCTGACGCTCCAGCGCGGCCTGTTGCATCTTCAAGGTCGTCTCGGCCTGTGTGAGTTTCTCGCGGTTCACTCCGCCATCCCAGAGCGGCCACGACACCTCGATGCCCACATTCGTTACCGGCTCGGACTTGGACCCCAGCGCAATCCCGCCGGGCGTTCCTGTGGCGGCGCGAGAGTCTTCGGCCTCCCCGTTCGAGAGCGTAAGCGTCCAGCCCGCTTGCCCTGTGGTGAGGCCGAGCGATCCCGTGGCGGTGAGGGAGACATCCCCGGGCTTCGAATAAGTCGCGGAAAGGCCTACTGACGGCCACACAGCCCGCCGCGCCGTGTCCACGGCGGCGCGGGCCTTTTCCACGGACAAGCTCGCCTGTTTCACTTCAGTCCGGTTTTCGAGGGCGAGCTGCACGAGTTCCTCGAGGCTCTCATTATTCGCCTCGACTTGGAAGTCGTTGACCAGGTCGAACTGCGTCTCAGCAGGTAAATCCAAGAGCAGCGCCAGGGATCGCATCGCAGCGTTCAGGTCGTCCTGGGCTTTGAGCTGGTTGAACTTTGCCTGGTCGAGCTGGCTCTCTGCCTTCATCAGGTCGAGCTTGGTCGCCACTCCCAGCGCCAGCTTGGTGTTCACCTCGTCCACAAGGCTGGTTGCCGCCTCGACGGCCCCGTCACTCAGGGACTTCATCTGCTGGGCCTTGAGCACGTTGAGGTAGGCGGAGATCACGTTGAAGATCACGTTCTGTTTGGTCCTGGCGAGATCGAGCTCCGCCCCGTCCAGGTCGATGGCGGCGAGTTGTGTGGCCGAGAGTCCGACGCTGAACGGCGCCGGGAGGACGCCGGGCAAAGTCTGGCTCACCGTGACGCTTACAGACGAAGTCGTGTCCGATGTCGAGTCGTAAAAAGTATCGCCATAGGAGCCCTGGAGAACCACCTTAGGCTGCCTGGCGCCGCCGCTCTCGCGGAGCTTGGAGCGCCCGAGCTCGAGCGCCTGCATGCTACTGACGAGGTCCGGGTTTTGCTTGGCGGCAAGGTCGAGCGCTCCGGCCATTGTCAAGTGGACCGGCGGCGACGTCGATGTCGACGCCGCTGCCGTTGACTGCGTCTGCGTCTGCGTCTGCGTCTGCGTCTGCGCCTGCGCCTGCGCTTGCGCCTGCGCCGGTGGCGCGTTGTCTGCGGCTTCGGCCCGCTCGGCGCACGTCGCAGCCGGGACGACCGTCCCTGTCGCGACTGCAACGAGAATAAAGAAGAGCGGGAGCAGAAGCCTGGGAAGGCGCTTTATTGTCATCCGTGTGTTCGTCACGACGCGGTACCTCCGTTTACGGCGCTCGTGGTGTTGATGTTCTCAACGCTCGTATCACCGCAAGCCCGCCTGAACTGCGATCTTGCGACGTTGTAGTCGTATATGGCCTGGAGCGCGTCGATTTGGCTTTGAGTGTACTGGTTCTGCGCGGTCAGCACGTCCAAGTTCGTGGCCATGTCCGCGTCAAAGAGCAACTGAGTCACGCGGAGGTTCTCCTTCGCCTCGTCGACCTTCTTGGCCGTGAGGTCCACTTTGGCCTCAGCCTGTTTGAGGGAGACGTAGGCCTGGCGGACGGCCATGGCTATCTTGTTGCGCTGGTCCGCAAGCCTCACCCTGGCGTCGTCGGCCGCGAGCTTGGCCCGCTCGTATGTGAGCCTCGGCGTGAAATCGTTGTCGGCAAGGCTGACTTCCATGTCCGCCACGTCCACGCTCGACTGCGCCTGCGCGACCTCGACGCGGTTGGCGAGAGCGAACTCAATGCTCGCCTCGAGGTCGAGGTCCCCCGTCTTCTCGTAGGAGAACTCGTCGCTCAGACGAAGAACCGTTTCCGCCGCGAGCCCGACGGCCTGATTCAGCGAGACCATCGCAAGATCCCTGTTGAGCGTGGCGCTCTCGAGGCCGTTCCGCGCGGAGGCGACCTGGTTCTCCGCCCTCATCAAGTCGAGCTTGGTCGCCATGCCCACTTTCTCCTTGGCCCTGGCCACCTCGAGCTGCCTCTCGGCGAGGGTGAGCGCCTGTTCGGAGATGGCCACCAGGTGTTCGGCCTTGAGAAGAGAGTAATAAAGCTGATCCGTATTGAGCACCGCGTCTTGTTTGGCTATCTCGAGATTCTTCTGCGCGACGGAAAGGTTCATACGAGCCTGATAGAGTGACGTCGGAGACGGCTTCGTGAGGTTGCTGGCCTCCGCCTGCGCCAGCGCGAGCTCGGCATCCTTCACTGCGTTCGCGGCCAGAAGCACGCTCGCGCTGGATTTCAGCGCAAGGTCGCGGCATTCCTGGAGGCTCACCTCCCTCACCGCGGATTGAGCCGCGTTGTCAGCCGCCAGCGCGGCGGGCGACAGCACAATCATACCCGTTACAAGGGACAGCGCGAGCACCGCAACCCAACCGAGCCATAACGTATTCTCCGAGCGACGTCCGGATAGCGACATCCTGAACCACTCCTCCCTCCAACACCCGACATTTCACATGATGTTCTCTGGAGTCCACCTCACCCGGTATCGCGCTTGCGCTTCCTGGTGCACCTGAGTAGATCGCCACAAGTTCGCGCTACCTTTCAGTGTGCAAGTTCTGCCCAGGGTTGCCGGTGTTGCGCTCCGGGGACGGCGCGCTTGCGGCGCGCCTCGTTGGAATTTCGCGCGCGGGCTGGCCAAATTCTCCACGCCCCGTCGTTCAAGCACCGGCAACCCCAGCACCCCCAAGAAAAGAGGCGAAAACTTATGGCGCCACACTTAGAGGAGATTTTGCGCCTCCCCGCGTTCTTGCATCTTGTTGGCACGGGGATTAGCAGACAAGGGGACGGACCGACGCCTAAAAGAGGGGGATGCCCGGAGGCAGCCCCCGACGAACGTGGATCCTCACTTATAGAACACGACGTACCTCACGGGGCGTGGGACCCTTTGGGATCCGCCTTCGGCCGTTCCGCCCCGATGGTTCCCACCTCCTATCGCCCCCGCACCAAACCTTGTCGGCAGGCCGGGGAATTGGGTTTTCTCCCTGAAGTTGGATTCTTTACTATGTATAACGCGTAGGATGTTAAGAAATTGTGACAGAGAAAGCAACGTTTTGTGAACGCCCGTCCAGCAGGCGTGCGAACGACCCTCACGATTCGCGTCCGCGACGCCGCGTCACGCAAGGACCGGCACCGCTTCCCAGGGCTGACACAGAAAGCGGAAGCATCCCTGTGCCCCCACTTAGCAGCGGCTTGAGCCGTAGGCTTCGCCGGTCCCGCCCGCCTCGTCCGGCGGTACCGCCGGCAGTGTGAAACTGAACGTGGAGCCCTTGCCTGGCTCGCTCTCTACGGCGACGCGCCCCCCGTGGGTAGTCACGATCTGTTTGACGATGGCGAGGCCGAGGCCTGTCCCGCCCAGGGCGCGCGCACGCGACTTGTCAACTCGATGAAAGCGTTCCCATATGTAGGGGAGGTCCTCGGCAGGGATGCCCGGGCCGTGGTCCTGGACGCTCACAGTGACCTCGTTGCCGGACGACCGGGCCCGGATCGTTATCGCGCCTCCCGGCTGGGAGAACCGGACGGCGTTGCCCAGGAGGTTGATGAGGACTTGCTCCACTCGATCTTCGTTCGCGAGTATGAGGGGAAGACCCTCCGGGATGTCCCTCTCAACCTGGATCTTGTGTTCCTGCAACTGCGGGGTGAGCTTGAACAACACGCGCGCCACGAGCTCGGAGGCGTCGACGGTGTTCAGGTCCCAGCTCACCTTTCCGGACTCCATGAGGGCGAGGTCGAGGAGGTCGTGGATGAGGCGGTTCAAACGCAGGGTCTCCCTGTGCATCACCTGGAGGTACTGGTTCCTGACGGATTCGTCGGAGATCACCCCGTCCATCATGGCCTCCAGAAAACCCTGGATCGAAGTCAAGGGGGTGCGCAGCTCGTGGGACACGTTCGCCACGAGATCGCGGCGGAGCTGCTCGAGCTGGCGAAGCTCGGTGATGTCTTGAAACACACCGACCGCGCCGTAGACCTTGCCGTCGGTCTCTTTCAGCGGAGCCACATGTACGAGGACGAACGTCTTGCCGTCACCGAGCCTGTACTCGGCCGCCTCTTCCCGGCCGGACCCCAGGACGCTCCCGAAGATCTCGGCTATCCCGGGGCAGGCGGAGAGGTCCGCAAGCGATAGACCGAGGAGGCCGGTATCTTCGCATTTCAACATGCGGCTGGCAGCGGGATTGGCGAGGATCAGCTTGCCGCGGTCGTCGGTGGCGATGACTCCCTCCGACATGTTGGAGAGGATGTTCTCGATCCTTAGTTTTTCTTGGTGTAGGGTACTGATGGTTTCTTCGAGGGCGTCGGATAGATGGTTGAACCTGCGGGCAAGCTCTCCCAGCTCGTCCTGGGAGGCTACCAGTATCTTCTGCTCGAAGTTACCCTTGGACATCTCCAGGGTTATCCTGCTCATCTCCTTGATGGGACGAGAGATCGAGCGGGAGAAGAAATAGCCGAGGACCGCGGACACAAGTATCGCGATGCCTGCGGCGTATACGATGAGGCGCTCGACCGCGCTTACCGTGGCCGCAATGTCGGCGATGGGCGTAAAGAGCAGCAGGCCGCCGACCACCTGGCCTTGCGCCTTCAGCGGGACGGCCACTGAGAGCACGACCTGATTGAAACGGGGGTTATAGTCGCGCCTTGAAACCACCTCTCCCTGCAGGATCCGGCGGTTCTCCTCGGTCTCGAATTGGAGGTGCGGCGGGCCAGGCAGCCGCGCTCCGCCCGCGAGTATGAACCCGCGTCGGTCCACCACGGCCATGCGGATATTCTGGGCGTAACCCAGGGTCCCGAGCACGCTATCGAGCGAGGGGAGGGTTTCGCCCTTTTCGAGGTACGATTCCATGAGCTCCCCGATGGCCTTGCCTCTCTGAATCAGCTGGCGCTCCCTGACGGAGTAGTAGTAGTTGGCGAAAAGCTGGGACATGACTATGCCTACGGCAAGCAACGTCAACAACGCCACTACGAGGTACGACGTCAGGAGTTTGCCGAAAAGGCTTCTAGACATTCACTCGCCCGCCTCGAATTTGTAGCCGCGTCCCCATACCGTCTTGATGTATGTAACGTCGCCATCCGCGTGGAGTTTCTCCCGCAGGCGCTTGATATGTGTATCGACCGTGCGTGCGTCGCCCATGTACTCGTATCCCCAAACCTCCTCGATGAGCTGCTCGCGGCTGTACACCCGGCCTGGGTGGCACGCCAAGAACCAGAGGAGGTCGAACTCCTTGGGGGTCACCGGTATCTCCTTGTCCTTTATAGTCACCCGATTGGCGTCGCGGTCGATCGTGAGATTGCGGTAGGTGAGCGCTCGCCCGCTCGCCCCGGGGCTGGCACCGGCCCTTCGCAAGACCGCCCTCACGCGGGCCACCATTTCGCGGGGACTGAAGGGTTTGGGGATATAATCGTCCGCGCCGAGCTCGAGGCCGAGCACGCGGTCAAACTCCTCGGTCCTCGCGCTGAGCATGATTATGGGTACGTTGGAAGTCTTCTTCACCTCTTTACATACGGTCCAGCCATCGAACTTGGGCAGCATGATGTCCAGAATGATGAGGTCCGGCGGATCGGTCTTGGCTTTGTTGAGCGCTTCTTCGCCGTCGCTCGCGGTTTCCACGCGGAAGCCCGCGTTCTCGAGGTACATGCGAACGAGCTCCCGAACGGACTCCTCGTCTTCAACCACGAGAATGGTACTCAATGTTCCCAACGCCTCCCGGGAGACGGCAATAGACCTCCCTAATCTTCGGATAGAAGGCCTGCGCTGTCAATCATCCTCAAGAATGATTATACCTACCTCTTTTCAGGATTCTATGGAGAAAGTATGTCAAAACATCGAACTACTGCATCGCCTTTGCATAGCCTTGTGCCGGGGGCGGAGGGAGAAGGCTGGGGCGGGCGGGCCAGCTCCGCAGGTGAGCGGCCGCGGTTTCCCCGCGTTCGCCGCGCCCACGACGGCGTTTGCTGCCGCAGTCGCCGTATCCGGACGGGCGCCGTCCTTTTTGACTTGTGCCTTCAGCTTCAAGCAAGGAGTTCCGCGCCCGGCGGCGAATAATCGACATGGGCGATGGACGCGGAAGCCCCTCGCCGTTCGGGCGGCAGCGGCAGGTGCCGGCGGGCGCGCGGCGGCGATGGGTGGGGCGACACGTCGTAAGCCGGGTCGGGTTGCTGCCGGGTTGCTTAAGGTGTAAGAGGGAGGCGCGAGCGTAATGACAGGGGAGATGAGGGCCGTCATCAAGCCGACCGCGGGGCCCGGGGCGGCGATGACTAAGGTGCCGATCCCGGGCGTAGGTCCGAGGGATGTGCTCGTGAAGGTGAAGGCCACTGCCATATGCGGCACGGACATTCATATCTATAACTGGGATCCATGGTCGCAGTCAAGGATCCATCCCCCGAGGGTTTTCGGCCACGAGTTCTGCGGCGAGGTGGTCGAGGTTGGACCGCAAGTAAGGTCCACCGCCCCGGGGGATTTCGTTTCCGCCGAGACCCACATCACGTGCGGCGTTTGCTTTCATTGCCGCACCGGCAAAGGCCATATCTGCCAGAACGTCCAGATCATAGGGGTCGACAGGGACGGGTGCTTCGCCGAATACGTGGTCGTGCCCGAAGAGAACGTGTGGAAGGTCGCGCCCGACGTGCCGGTCGAGATCGCGGCGATTCACGACCCCCTGGGGAACGCCGTGCACACGGTCTTCTCGGCGGACGTGGCGGCGGCCACGGTCGCCATCGTTGGCGTGGGTCCGATAGGCCTGTGCGCGATTCCCATAGCGCGCATGGCAGGGGCGACGCGCGTCTTCGTCGCGGATGTCAACGAATACCGACTGGACCTCGCAAGGAAGCTCGGAGCGGATCTCGTCATCAACTCGCGGTGCGAGGATCCCATGAGGGCGATGACCGACGCCACGGACGGCATGGGCGTGGACGTGGTGCTCGAGATGTCGGGCCATCCGGACGGCATCAGGCAGGGTCTTGCTGCGTTGCGAAAAGGCGGACAGATGAGCCTCTTGGGGTTGCCGTCGCGGCCGGTCGAGATAGACCTCGCGGACGGCGTGATATTCAAGGGCGCTACCCTCAAGGGCATCTCTGGTCGTGAGATGTTCGCAACCTGGTACAGGGTGGCGGCCCTGCTGAGGGCGGGCCTCGACGTTTCGCCAGTCATCACCCACAGGTTCCCGCTGGACGAATTCGAGAAAGCCATGGAGCTCGCGAGGTCAGGGAATTGCGGGAAGATCGTGCTCTTCCCCTAACGCGCGTGGCGCGTGACGCGTGGCGGGCGGTGCGCGGCGCGGGTCCGGCGGCAAGGCTGAGCGCGGGAAGGCTGCGGCGACGGCGCCTCCACGTGTGGGCCCGAGCCGAGGCGCGCACGGCGGAAGGGTGAGACGGTGAGACGGTGAGACGGGAAAACGGCAATAAACGGCGAAATGGTGAAGGGGTGACAAGGCGACCTGGTGATGGTAACGTCGTGACGTGCCGATGGTGAGATGGCTACCGGGTGATGGGGACGCGGAGATGGGCGGAGATGGATGGCTGCGCTGATGGCTACGCGCGGTCCCAATCACCTATCTGTCCAAAATAACCTAATGGAGGGAGGGAAC
>JBLNCC010000013.1:0-9988 GCA_050260395.1 Betaproteobacteria bacterium | reverse complement strand
GACGCCGTGAACCTGGGGCTGATGGACGCGGTCGGGGGGCTCGCGGACGCCCTCGCCGCGCTCAATAGGATGATAGAGGAGAGGCGCGCCGGCCGCGTCGAGGCTGAGGCAGCCGCTGGGGAAGGTGCGCGTCTGCAATGATCCTCTATACCGTGCTTCCACTTGAGCTGGTCCTGGAGGGAATGGACAAAGAGAGGACTTTCATGGATGTGGAAATCAACGGGATCGCCATGACCGTCGAGCAAGTCTCCGCCAACGAAGCCGTGATAGTGCGGCTCATCAGCACCGACCCCCAGCATTTTCTCGATCCAGCCTTGCAGCCTGGCAGCCGCGTCCGACTGACCCCCTCGCTCGTGGGCCACGGACACGTCTCGCCACAGCACCAACCCTGACGCCGCGAGCAATGCCGCTGTTGCCCGCCCGCCGCGCCCGTGCGCCACGCGCAAAGTAATCGCCGGTTCCAGGGAGCACACGCGCCGTGCAGGGTTGCCGATGTTGCACCCGGGGACGTCGCCCCAAGCGGGGCGCGCTTCGCCGAAATCCGGCCCGTCTGACAAGTGGCCGGATTTTGACACCCTCGTGCAATCACCGGCAACCCAAGACCTCGGAAAACCAGAGAAAACTAATGACCTCATATTTAGATCCCAGGCCGGCCTCCTCAGATGACGGACGTTCTTCACTGACAGAACAATCTTTCAAACCTGGGCCGCGAGCGGCGGAAAGACCTGGGGCTTTCCGTTCGCATTTGGCGTGTGCTATAATAAGTCGGGCTGACAGGGCATATATTGAGAGCGACGCGCCGTGGCGATTTACCTTGGCTCGCGGGGGAGATACGCGCCGTGGTCGCCTCGCTCTGCAGACTTCTCGCGGGGATGTGCCTTTTTTTCGCGGGTATTCGACTGCTGCGCGTGGGGCTCGGCAGGGCCGCAGGCAGGCGCGCGCAGAGCGCGCTCAAGGCCTTTACTCGCAGCCCCCTGGCGGCAACCGTAACGGGCGCGGTGGTAACCGCGATCCTGCAGAGCTCGAGCGCGGTCACGGTGATGGTGGTAGGGCTGGTCGACGCTGGGGTTCTCGATCTTTACCAGGCTTTCGGCGTGATAATGGGGGCGAACCTCGGGACGTGCGTGACGGCACAGATAGTCTCGTTTCGAGGGGAGTCCCTGGCCGTTCCGGCCGTCTGCACCGGGCTTGCACTGTACCTAGCGGCGAGGCGACGCGTGCATCGCGACATGGGACTGGCCCTCGTTGGGCTGGGGTGCATTCTGTGTGGAGTGGGCGTCACGTCATCCGCCATGGCCTGGATCGCGGACGCAGCGTGGCTCGTTGAGTCCATGGTGGTGCTGGGGCAGGTGCCGATGCTTGGCGTTGCGGCGGGCGCGGTGTTCACTGGCCTCATTCAGAGTTCCAGCGCGACTACGGTCGTTCTCATCAGCCTTGCACGGCAGGGGATCATGGATCTCGGCTCCGCTGTGGCGGTTGCGCTTGGCAGCAACATCGGCACGTGCGTGACCACGCTCATAGCTGGCATGGGTGCATCGCGGACCGCAAGGAAGGCGGCGCTTTTGCACCTTGCCTTCAATGTCGCGGGCGTGGCTTGCGTGCTGCCGGTGTTCCGGGGGTTCGTCAGGCTGGTGGAGGTCATTTCCGCGAGCGACCCCGGACACGGCATAGCCAACGCGCACACGCTCTTCAACCTGCTGTCCATCGTGGTCGTCTTGCCGTGGGCCCGAAGATTTGTGGACGTCGTGAGGGGTGGACCGACATGGATGTGGTGAAGGCCGTGATCCTTGGGGTGGTGCAGGGGCTCACCGAGTTCCTGCCCGTGTCGAGCTCGGGCCACCTCGTCATCGCACGGGACCTTCTGAAGGCCCAGGAAGCGTTGTTGTCATTCGACGTGCTTGTGCACCTCGGAACCCTCGTCGCCGTCGTGCTGGTTTTTGGGCGCGACGTGGTTCGTCTTGTGGCTGCGGCGGCTGGCATCGCGACGGACCTCGCCAAGGGGACAGGCCTCGGTAAGGCTGTCTCCCGCGATGCGTGGCGAAAGACCGCCTTCCTCATCGTCGTCGCGAGCCTCCCCACCGCGTTCATGGGGCTCGCATTAGAGCCCGTCGTCGAGCGGTTGTTCGCGTCGAGGCTCGCTGTGGGGGTTTTCCTCATCGCGACCGGCCTCGTGTTGTGGCTCGGGGAGAGATGGTCCGCCGCGGGAGGGCGCGTCCCCGTGGAGCGCCTCGGGCCCGCCGGCGCGTTCTGCGTCGGGGTGGCGCAGGGGCTTGCGGTTGTTCCCGGGTTTTCCCGCTCCGGCGCGACGATCAGCGCTGGGCTTCTGTTCGGACTCAGGCGCGAGGACGCCGCGAGGTTTTCCTTTCTTCTCTCGATCCCGGTGATCCTCGGCGCAAGCGTGCTCGAGCTCCCGGACCTGGTGAAGGCGGGGCTCGCGAAAGGCTTTGCTGCTCCGTTTCTCGCGGGCGCGGCTGCGAGCGTGGTCTCCGGATACGTGGCGATCCACCTCGTGTTCTCGGCTCTCAAACGGGGCAGGTTTATGGTGTTTGCGGTATACACTTGGGCGGTCGGGGCGGCGGTCATAGCCTGGGCGCTCCTGGGAGCGTGAAGGACCTCGCCGTGCGTCGATGATGAAGATGGAAGCGGCCGGGAACGTGGACTCATCGGATGAAAGTCATGTGGGGGTGGTGACGATTTCCATATTGTCCGGGCTTATTGGAGGCCTAGGGCTCTTCATCTACGGGATGATGCAGATGGGCGAAGGCCTCCAGAAGACGGCCGGCGACAGGATGCGAAGGGTCCTAGAGGCTCTCACCGCGAAAACGTGGATGGGAGTCGTCGTCGGGGCTGTCGTAACGGCTGTCATCCAGAGTTCCAGCGCTACCACGGTCATGCTTGTAGGTTTCGTTAACGCTGGCCTCATGACTCTTAAGCAGGCGGTCGGGGTCGTCATGGGCGCCAACATCGGGACGACCATGACGGCGCAGCTCATCGCGTTCGACCTTTCGAACCTGGCTCTCCCCGCGGTGGGCTTGGGCTTCATCATCACTTTCTTCTCGAGGAAGAAGATCCATAAGTACCTCGGGCAGGTCATCCTTGGGTTTGGCTTGCTCTTCCTCGGCATGACCGTCATGACCGACACTATGAAGCCGCTGCGCGACAACCCCACTTTCGTGCAATGGTTGAGCAACCTAGGCGCGCGTCCCTTGCTCGGCGTGCTCGCAGGCCTGGCTATGACCATGGTGATTCAAAGCTCGAGTGCGACCATAGGCCTTTTGATGGCCGCCGCGTCCCAGGGCCTCATCGGGTTTGACTCGGCGGTTCCGGTGCTCTTCGGCGACAACATCGGGACCTGCATCACCGCGGTGCTCGCGAGCATCGGCGCGAGTTTGTCGGCGCGCAGGACCGCCATCGTCCATGTGCTCTTCAACGTGTTCGGGACCATCCTCTTCATCACCCTGCTTCCTTTGTTCAAGGTGTTTGTGCACACGGTTACCCCATCGGGCGATATCGAGCGTCTTATCGCGAACGCCCACACGTCGTTCAACGTCCTGAACACCATCGTGTGGTTGCCCATGGCCGGCGTGCTCGCCCGCATCGCGACCGCGGTGTACCCCGGGCAGGAGGTGGTCATGGAGCACGGCCCGAAGTACCTGGACAAGCGCATGTTGTCCACCCCGTCTGTCGCGCTCGAGCTTGCGGTGAAGGAGCTCGTGAGGATGGCCGGCATCGCACGGGAGATGGTGAAGGACGCGGGGCATGCGCTTCTCTCGGGCAAAGCCAGCGCGGCTTCGAAGAGCATAAACGCTCGCGAGGAGATAGTGGACAACCTTCAGGCCGAGATCATCTTGTACCTCTCGACTCTAATGGCCCAGGGCGTGCTGACCCAACCGCAGTCGACCAGGCTCGCGGGCATGCTTCACGTGGTAAACGACATAGAGCGGATCGGCGACCACGCCGTCAACATCTCGGGGTTCGCCATCGACCGGGCCGAACAGAGCCTCGAGTTCTCCGACGAAGCCAAGTCCGAGCTCGAGGATCTCTTCAGCCGGGTCGACAAGGTGATATCCGATGCGGTCCAGGCCCTTGAGCGGAACGATCCCGCGCTCGCGCAGGACGTGTGGGAAAAAGAGAAGTACATCGATGAACTCGAGGACGTTCTTCGCACGAGCCACCTGAGGCGGCTCAATCAGGGGAGATGCTCTCCTGCGTCGGGCGTGATCTACGTGGAGGTCGTAGACAACCTGGAGCGTCTCGCGGACCATGCGGTCAACCTGGCCGACGCCGTGGTCCAGAACGCTCTTCCCTCGCATGAACTCGCATGAATGAGGTTACCGCGGCGCCGGGCGTCGTCATGGGTCACATCCTCTCCATTCGGGATGTCGCACCATAGCCGCTGACGCGAAGAAACGTGCGGGCCGCCTCATCCCGTGGAGGAATTCGCCGGGCGGCGTAGAAGTCTCGGACGTGGTACGGAGGTCCTGTCATGCCCGCAGCTTCCAGGGGTTTACCAAGAGAGAACATGAATAGGGGCAGGAAAACCCTTTCCCAAAGGCGGTCCATCCAGAGACGGAGCTACCCCGCTCACGTCATGGCTGTGTTGGGCACGTTCATAGTGGGTCTGGGCGCGTTTGGCCTCGTGTGCCTGTTTTCGGAGCTCCCGGGCGCGCAGTATGATGCGGGGGCTGTGGGCGAGGGAGTTGCCGCGGCTCTGCGAGGTGTCGCGGGAGAATGGGCCATCATCCTGCCGTTGGTCCTCGTCGCGATCGGTGTGGTCATCGCGATCGGGCGCGGGACAAGCGCTGTCGCAGCCCGCGTGACTGGGCTCGTGTGCATCACCGGCGCGCTGTTGGGCCTTTCCAGCGGGGGAACCGTGGGCAGGCGGATCGCGGGTCAGCTTTCGTGGGCCGTCGGGAAGGTCGGCGCTGTGGTGCTGTGCGCCGTTGTTCTGCTTGCCGGGGTCAGCCTGGCGGCGGATGTTCCCGTACCGAGGCTTCTCACAGGCCTGGCGAGGCCTCTTGCACGCGGGTTTCGGTCGGGCGCAAAGGGCTTTGTGAAGATCGTGATGGTGCTCTTGCGGGGGGGGGCATTCGTTGCGAGGAGGATTCTCCTCCCGCTTTTTGAGGAGCCGGAACCGACGGCCGCCACCGAGGAGGACCAGCATCGTGTGGCGGAGCAGGCGCCCGCGCGCGGTGAGGCTGCGGAGGCGCGGGCACCGGGTCCCGCGCGGTCGGCCGCTCGCCTGAAGAACCGGTCGACCGATTCGAAGGACGAGGCCGCACCTGTTCACGGCGGCCCCGTGCCGGGCGAGGCAGTGCTCCCGGGCAAGAAGCTGGAGCCGCCTCGCGACGGAGGATATGTGCTGCCGCCCATAACGCTTCTTGGGTACCCCGCAAGGCCCGCCAAATGGAAACAAGGGGAGGCGCCGGACCACTCCAAACTGCTGGAGGAAACGCTGGCGAGCTTCGGCGTGAAAGGCAGGGTCACGCAGGTCGACAGGGGCCCCGTGGTCACAAGGTACGAGCTCGCGCCCGCGCCCGGCATCAAGGTAAGCAAGATCATGAGCCTTACTGACGATATCGCCCTGGCACTTGCCGCGTCCGGCGTTCGGTTGGAGGCTCCGATACCGGGCAAGTCCGCAATTGGGATCGAGGTCCCGAACCCTGAGATCTCCTTCGTTTACCTGAGAGAGGTCCTGCAGTCGAGCGAGTTTCAGAGACATAAGAGCAAGCTGGCGATAGCTCTCGGCAAGGACATCGCGGGCAAACCCGTGGTCGGCGACCTCGAGAACATGCTCCACCTGCTGGTCGCGGGGGCTACCGGCTCGGGCAAGAGCGTGTGTCTCAACGCCCTCATAGCGAGCATCCTTTTCAAAGCCACGCCCGAGGAAGTCAAGCTCCTCATGATAGACCCGAAACGCGTGGAGCTCACCACCTACGACGGGATACCCCATCTCCTGGCGCCCGTGGTCACAGACACCAGGGAAGCGGGTGGGTACCTGAGGTGGGTCGCGCAAGAAATGGACAACCGTTACAGGCTGCTCGGCGCCAACGGCGTGAGAAACATAGAGAGATACAACAGCCTCTGCAAATCCGGGAAGTTGCGCGATGCGGAGGCCAAACCCCTCCCTTACATAGTCGTCATCATAGACGAGCTAGGCGACCTCATGATGGTCGCGCAGAAGGATGTGGAGGACGTGGTTTCGCAGCTCGCGTTCATGGCCCGGGCTGCGGGAATTCATTTGGTGCTTGCCACTCAAAGGCCTTCCGCCGACGTCGTGACAGGGATCATAAAGATGAACATACCGTCCCGAATCGCCTTCGCCGTTCCTTCCCAGGTGGATTCCAGGGTCATCCTGGACACGGGAGGTGCCGAGCGTCTCCTCGGCAAAGGCGACATGCTGTTCTTCCCTGTCGGGGCGCCGAAGCCGATCAGGGTGCAGGGCGCGTACGTCTCTGATTCCGAAATCGAGGCCATAGTGGACTTCGTGCGGGCGCAGGCCGAGCCGACATATGTGGCGGAAAGCGTGACGAGAGAAGCTACCGATGGCGAGAGCCTCGGCGAGGAAGACCCGCTTTTCGAGGACGCGGTGAGGCTCATACTGGAGACGGAGGAGGCATCCATCTCCAAGCTCCAGCGGAGGTTCAGGATCGGGTACACGCGCGCGGCGAGGCTCATCGATGCCATGGAGTCACGGGGTCTTGTCGGCCCTTATGAGGGCAGCAAACCGCGAAAGGTCCTCACGACGCTAGAGAGGTGGGATGCGACCAGGGCGAAAGCCCGCGACTCGTCACGCGACTCGTAAAGGACCAGGGGAGCGAAGCGCACGGGGTGGAGTGCTTCGAAAGCTTGCCGGAAGGGAGTGACGCGTCGTGCGAGAGCTCGGCGAGCTTCTGAGGGAAGCGCGGGAGGCCAGGGGGCTTACGATCTCCGACGTTCGGGAGGCAACCAAGATACGTGCACGCTACCTGGAGGCGATCGAACGGGGGGAATTCGAAGTTCTCCCAGGTGAGGCGTACGTCAAAGGATTCCTTCGCAACTACGCCGAGGCAGTGGGCCTCAGCGGGGATGAGATCGTCGGCCGTTACAAGGCCGAGCGCGCCAAACTAGAGGAAGAGCGTGCGCAGGATGCACCTCCCGGCGAGCGCCGAAATATGTCACAAAACATCAGAATATCGCGACGCTTCCTTGCGGCGCTCGGATTCGGTGCTCTGCTTGTCCTCGTCGTGGCGGTCGCGCTGTGGGGACGGGGGCATGTTCCTGCGGGGCCGGCTCCGGACGTGCCCGCTCCGGAGGAAGGGCCCGCCGCGCCTTCATCGCCTGCCGCGGACGTCGTGGCGGGCGACGGCGCCGCCGTGGCGAAAGCCGGGGTCTCGGCGGAGGCCCGTCCTGGGGAAAGGCCATCCGGCATAGGGCCGGATGAAACGGAGATGACGGCCTCCCAGCCCGCGCCCGAAGCGTCCCCCACGCCGTCCAGCGCGCCCGGGACGGAGCAGGAAAGCGCCGAGGCGCACGAAGGCCACGAGCTTTCCGTATCCATAACCGAGCGGTGTTGGGTGAGGGTCGTGGCTGACGGGAAGGTGGTCTTCGAGCG
Source organism: Betaproteobacteria bacterium (assembly GCA_050260395.1). Taxonomy (GTDB): domain Bacteria; phylum Bacillota; class SHA-98; order UBA4971; family UBA4971; genus UBA6256. The sequence goes on along the minus strand of JBLNCC010000013.1, from coordinate 2,394 downwards.
CTCTATGGTCGCGGGGGAGCAGGCCACCTGGCACGCGAAGAAGTCCATCCGGATCAAAGTCGGCAATGCGAGTGGAATAGACGTGACATACAATGGACTCCGCATAGGCCCGCTGGGCAAGTCCGGGCAGGTGGTGGAGAGAGTATTCCCTCAGGATTGAAGGCATGGATTGCCATCGACACGTACGGCGCCGTATCAACATTTTTCGCCTGGGCGAGAAGGAGAACGGCGAATTTAATCGAATAGCAAATGGCAGGGACCGGGCAAAACCGCGTGACCTGAGTATTAGTTGGGCGGAAGGAGGGACTGAGTTTTGAATAAGGCGGAACTCGTGGCGAAAGTCGCCGAACAGACGGGCGCAAAGCGCAAAGACGTGGAGAAGGTCATCGGTGCGACATTGGAAGCTGTGGAGAACGCCCTTGCTTCCGGAGACAAGGTGCAGCTTGTCGGATTCGGCACTTTCGAAGTGAGGAAGCGTGCAGCGCGCACAGGGAGGAATCCGAGGACCGGCGCATCCATCAAGATCGCTGCATCCAAGGTTCCGGTCTTCAAGGCCGGCAAGGCTCTCAAGGATAAGGTTGCCGCGCGATAGTTCATATTACATAACCAGGGTTTGGCAAGGGTTTTCGAGAGGGATCACGGGTTGCCGGAAGGCAACCCATTTTCCTCTCAGGAGAAGGCCGGCCGGGGCAGGGCTCTTCAAGCCCGTGCAGGGCTGAGCCAAGACCGAGCGGGAATCTGCGTCGGGGTCAGGTCGAAGACTCGCACGTGAAAAGGCAAAGGCCCTCGCGGACCTTCTCGCCGGCTGCGTCCAGTCCCTAATGAGGCTACGACGACCTTCCGGCCGAGGTAACCTCTAGCTGCAGTACATTACAGAACCGGATGGCAACCTTTGACCGACCGGCAGAGATCCTGGGTAGACCATACACGATCTTTCAACCGTGCACAGACTACCTTCAGACCAATGCAAGTCTTGGCTCGGCCAGGCGCGACTTCTTTCGAACCCGGCAAGACCTTTCGGCCCGGGCGGATCCTTGGGAGGCCACACACTGACCTTCGCTAGAGCGGCACAAGCGTTGCAGACGCAAGGCGAAGTGCCGCCTTTCGCTCGATCGCCGTGAGGCTTTCCGGGCCTGCAGCGCCCAGGAAGAGGCGCACGGCGGTCTTAGCTCGGCCCAGCGAGGACCTTTGCATCTCTATTATGTCCAGAGGAGCGAGAAATAAACGGGCGCTTGCGGGCCATAATTTCATGTATGGAACCCCAACGACGTGGGGCACCGCGGTCCCGCGAAGCACGCAAGGGGGATTTACAAGTGGGAATAGATCTGCACGTTCACTCGACGGCGTCCGACGGACGGTACTCTCCGAGGGAGGTTGTGAGACTTGCTTTCGAGCGTGGCGTGAAGACCGTCGCGCTCACCGATCACGACACGGTTGATGGCCTTCGGGAGGCGGAGTCCGCTGGGGCCGAGTGCGGCGTGCGGGTCATTCCAGGGGTGGAGCTCTCGACCGACATGGAGGAGGCCGAGGTTCATGTCCTGGGCTACCATGTGGACCCGTCTTCCGTGTGCTTCCTCGAGACCCTCCGCGTGCTACGGGAAGGGCGGCTTGCAAGGGCAAGAAGGATACTGGAGAAATTGGACAAGCTTGGCATCAGCATCTCTCTTCCGTATGTCCTGAGCCTGGGCAAGGAGGGTTTCGTGGGCAGAAGCCAGATCTTCCGCGCCATGGTAAACCTGGGATACGCGAGGCCTGAGCGGCGTCATGGCGATTTCGAGAAGTACCTAGGGAAGGAAGGCCTCGCTTACGTGGAGCATTACGGACTAACCCCGACGGAAGCCGTCCGCCTGGTGCGTGCGGCAGGGGGCGTGCCCGTGCTTGCCCACCCCGGAAGGACGGCCGGAGATGCTCTCGTCGAGGATCTCATCGCCGCGGGGCTCGAGGGCATCGAGGCTTACTACCCCACCCATAGTCCCGAGGTCACCAGACGATGGGTCGAGGCCGCCAGGCGGCATGGCCTCATCGTCACGGGGGGCAGCGATTTCCATGGGGTCGCGCCGGACGAGCCTGCCCCGCTCGGCGGCGTACGGGTGCCCGACAGAGTGGTGGCCGACCTGGATGAGAGATGGCGCCGCCTCACGGAGAGCGCTGCTGGAGGGAACAGGCCGGGTGTGTCGAAACTCTAGGCATGAGGTCATCAGTTTTCTCTGGTTTTCCGAGGTCTTGGGTTGCCGGTGATTGCACGAGGGGTGTCAAAATCCGGCCACTTGCCAGACGGGCCGGATTTTGGCGAAGCGCGCCCCGCTTGGGGCGCCGTCCCCGAGTGCAACACGGGCATCCCTGCACAGCGCGTGTGCTCCCTGGAACCGGCGATTACTTGAGTCGATCTGCTTA
>JBLNCC010000012.1:0-4361 GCA_050260395.1 Betaproteobacteria bacterium | reverse complement strand
TATGATCTGCCTCGGGTCGAGCCCCACTGTAGGCTCGTCCAGTATGAGGACGTCAGGGTCTCCGAGGAGAGCCTGAGCGAGCCCCACCCTTTGCTTGAACCCGCGCGAGACGTTCTGAATGAGACGTCCGTATACCGGTCCCAGACCGCACGCCTCCACGGCCCTGGCAACCTGCCCGGCCCGCTGGGACTTGGGAATGCCCTTGATCTCACACACAAACTGGAGGTAGCTCTTTACCGTCATCTCGCGGTAGAGCGGCGGGTTCTCGGGAAGATACCCGATCCTTCGCCTCGTCTCCATGGCGTCCTCGAACACGTCGCGCCCGCCGACCTTGACCGTGCCAGACGTCGCAGCCAGGTATCCTGTTATGATCCGCATGGTCGTGGTCTTTCCGGCGCCGTTCGGCCCGAGGAATCCGAGGATCTCGCCCTGCTCCACAGAGAAGGTCAGATCCTCGACGCCCCTTGCCCTGCCGTACATCTTAGTGAGGTTCTTCACTTCGATCACGGCAACGCGCTCCCCCTTTCTGCTTCGAAGCATGTGGTATATGCCGCAGTCCGGCGAAAAGCCCGTCACAGGCGAAGGCACCGCGTGCGTCAACGTCCGAGACGGGCGTGGCGAGAAGACCACTTATATACAACGGCCGGCCGTCATCTGAAGTTCCACGTTTTCCCCCGCACAGGCGCACCCATCACCCCCGCTTCAGATCCACCATCGGTTTCCCTGGGGTCAGGCACGGATCCGCCCCAGAGCACCGAATGGCCTTTCCCTCTCGCCCCTCCCTTCGTTGAGACCCGAAGCGATCAGTGCGGCGCCGTACGCCCCCGCAAACTGGGCCCCGTCCGGAACCGCCACCGGGACTTGCAGCCTTTCCTGGAGAGACCTCCTGACCCCCTCGTTCCGGCTGACCCCACCCGTCATCACGAGCCCACCGCCCAGGCCTACGCGGTGGACCATGCCGGCGAGCCTCGCCGCGACCGCGTCGCAAAGGCCTTTGACTATTGGCTCAGGGCGGACGCCGTGGGAGAGCAGGCTTATGACCTCCGATTCGGCGAACACCGTACACGTGCTGGAGATCCGCGCAGCTTCCTTCGCCCTCTCCCACCTCGTCCCGAAGTCGTCGAGCGCAACACCCAGCCTCGCGGCCATCACCTCCAGAAACCTGCCCGTGCCCGCAGCACACTTGTCGTTCATTACGAAGTCGGCGACCATGCCATCGTCGTCCAGCCTGATGACCTTAGAGTCCTGGCCTCCGACGTCCACGACAACCCGCGCGGATGGAACAAGCGCGCGGGCTCCGCGGGCGTGACACGTGATCTCGGTCACCTTCACGGCAGCACAGTGCACTCTGTCCCTCCCATATCCGGTCGCGACGAGCGCCGCGAGCTTCTCCGGCGCCACGCGCGCCGCACGGCACGCCGCGTCCAGGCATTCCTCGGCCGCGGCAGCGAGGTCCACGCCCGTAGGAATCGCGTGCTTTCCCACGATCACGCGACCGTCCAAGAGGACAGCTTTCGTGGTCGTTGAGCCGACGTCTATTCCAGCCACGAACACTATCTCTCACCCGCCCTTCCCGCATCGAGCAGCTCTATGAAAGCCCCGAGCCTGGTGATGACCTGCGCCTCAATTCCGGATCCTTCGTCGACCCCGTCCCCGTCCAAATTGAGGAAAGGAACGCCCTTCTTCCTGAGCTCGCTAGCGATGATCGCTGCGCCACCGTTCGACTGTCTGCACCCCCACTGCGCGAACTGCACGACCCCGTCGATGGAGTAGTCGTCCACAAGCTTCTCGATGACCCCGAGCCGACGTTCGATCGGGCCCCAGCCGAAGTTGGACATCATTTTCCGTGCAAGGCTCGCGAAAGGATCGCGCGGATCAAGGCTCGGCCAGTACGCGAAGCTGTATTCTTCGAAAGCCACCGATGAAGCCCTATCCCGTTCGAGGTGTTCGAACACCTTTGTGTGGTAATACGGCCTGAGGTTCAGCCACAGGAGTCTGTGACGCTCGCTCTGGACGGGGAAGTCGCCCGTGGCGATCGTCCGCTCGAGGTGCCTCCGAAGCGCACGATAGAACGGCGCAAGCAAGGGGTTTCCCCACGACCACAAGAATAAAAGGACATAGTTCAACGCCTCGGACCCACGCCACGGCGCCGGAACGTTTCTTCTGAGCGCACAGACCCCCCTGTACTCGGCGAGGGCCTCATTGGACGCGAGGACTGCACGAGGCAGCCCATCCAAAGAAAGGCCCGGAACGCGCCGCGCCAGGTCCTGCGCCACGAACTCGACTTGCGAGGCGACCCACCTTTCCGCACGCTCGGACGAAGCGAACGGGACGTCGATAATGTAGAACGGGCATCCAGCGAGCTTGCTGACATGGGCGAGCGACTTCTTGCCCCCGTCGCAAAGGTGGGCCGTGACCACTACAGCCGACGGGCGTGGGAGAAGGCCAGACGCCGCCCCGCCCATGCCGGCGCGGTGGAAACTGCAGAGATCTGGGGAGTACCAAAGCGCCTCGCAGGCCGAGAGGCTTGCCGCACCGAGCCCAAAGGCTGCAGCGAGGCCCGCCGCCGCCTCGGGCAGGAACGGCACGCCGCCGAGGCCGTACACCAGCTCGGTGGGCACGAAGGCGCTCGTGAACACACACGGCTTCCTGCCGAGATAGGCATCGGCAAAGTCTGAAAGCACGCACCTTATGGCGGCAACCTGGTACCCCTTGGCGCCGCGCGCCTCGAGCAACGGGAGCGCCGCGGAAGCCACCCTGTACGCCCACTTATTACGCAACAAGGTCTCCGGACGAAGGAAGGCCCGTCGCGGTCGCCGTGGCGTACCTGGGCGCGCCGCGCCCTTGCGACCGTCACGGCCTCGAACGTCACTGGAACCGCTCGCAGGCCCGTTTCGCGCCCGCTCCGACACCGGTGTCCCAACCATGCGCATCACCCTCGCCCCAACCGACCTTCCAGCATCTCCCTGAACGCAGTAATACGGGTAAGGATCTGGCCTGACCCTGCCGAGCCGTATTCGGTTTCCAAGAGCAGCATGGGCACCCCGTCGCCTTCTCCAACGTGCCTCTTCATTTCGGCGAAATCGTAGTACGCGTAATCGCAGAATTTGGGCGCGAAGTACACAATGCCGTGGACTCCGTGCGACAGGGCGAGTCTTCGGAGACGCTCCACCCTCACGTCCCCCGCGAACATCCTCGGGCATGGGGGTTTCCTCAGGTACGCCCGCGCCAACTCGTGGAACGGGTCACCCACCCCGTCCTCCAGCTCGACACGGAAGTCAAAACAGCGGAGACCGATGCAAGAATCCACGAAGGCCACCGCCAGCCCCGAATCCTCGATCACCGTGAGCAACGCGGGCTCCAAGAGGCACGTGCCGGTGACTCCGACACGCGGCTTTCCCCCGGCGTGGAGGCCGCCGCTCGACTCACGCTCGGTCGCGCCAACGCTCTCGGCCCCGGGGGTCCCCGCGATGCCTGCGGCGCGCAACGCGCGAGTGACCGCCGCAGTGTCCGCCGGGTCCGTTGGCTCCGCGGTCCGCCCGCCCTTGGGATCGCGCGCACTCTCGCACGGGCCTTCCTCCACGGCCGTGCCGAGGGCGTCGTTCGCCCTGAGCGCCGCGGCAACGGCCGCCGCGGCAGACAGCCGGCCCTCGCCCACAAGTCTGAACAGGCTTGAGAGCCCCGACCTGAGGAGGTTCATTGAGCTTGCGGCATGGACCAGCCGGCGCCGGAACGAATCCCCGTCGACGTTCTCCATGGACGCCCATCCTGCGGGCGCCCCAGACCGCTCGGCATGCGCCAGCTGAAGAGCGAAATCCCTCAGGACCGCCGCATAGTATTCCTCGGAACCATGGGTGCACGTCCTAGGCACGTCCACGAAGTGCACGCCACCAGAGAGCCCGAAATACCGCAGGGCGTCGTACGCCCGCCGCATCGCGTCGCACGACCCCGCGATAGCGACGACGCCGTCGTGTCCGCGGTCACGCGCGAATGCCCTCGCGTACGGGCAGAAGTCGCGCGGAAGGTACACGTCGCAGGACTCGCCGGTCTCGTGGAAAACCGCCCTCTTCACAGGCATCCCGAGAGCCAGCGGAATCTCGAACGGCACGTAACTGCACGACACGAGGACCACCGCGATCCCCCCCCGTGGGCCCGGCCGCAGCGCGGTCCTAACCCACTTTTTCTAATACTTCTTGCACGCCGCGTCCCCTCCTGCTCCTGCAGTCACTACGCGCATGGCCGCCTGGTCTAGCTTACCCAAGAAGGCACAATAGTCTAGGTGGGGGTGCGAAAATGCTCCCGACTTCTGGGAGAGGTTGCCAGTGATTGCACGAGGGGTGTCAAAATCCGGCCACTGGCCG
>JBLNCC010000011.1:0-7688 GCA_050260395.1 Betaproteobacteria bacterium | reverse complement strand
CACAGTATCAGAATAACGATGATAACTATGATTATGATCCACCACCATGAGCCTCCGCCCCCACCCGGCTTAGTGATGTCGGCCATAGCACCCACCTCCCTTGAACAGCCCTCGATAGAGGATCGTCCGCCGCGTGTTCCCTGCGGCCGTGATATGATATGCCCATCTGGACGAGGATGATACAAAGAGTCCATGCTGGCACTCGCATGTAAACAGCTCGGCCCCCGAAGGGACCGGGCATGAGGAACTCCACCCGTTCATTCTCTCAAAGTGGCCACAGGGTAACACCATCGGGCTGTCTCGCATAACTTGTATTGGCACGAGACGGCTTCACGCTGAACCTCAAACGCCAAGGAGGTTACGGAACATGGAAGCATCAGGAGAGAAGCAACCCGTGGATGCGGATCCCATGGGCCACCCATTACTTGCGGGGCTCAGGCACTTCGGAGATCTCGAGAACCTGTGCATCGCTGTCGAATTCGAATGTGACGACTGCTGCAAGAAAGCTCTGAATGCAAGGATCCTAAAGATAATGTGCGAATTTCTGGTCTTAGTAGGTTTCGGAGACGGATGCATTCTGGTGAAGACGATAAGCGGCGGCGAGCTAGTAGAGAAAGAACTAGTCAAGGCAATTGTCATTCCGCTCGACAGGGTTTGCAGCATAGAGATCGGTGCCGTGCAAGTATAGCCAAAGCGGCTGCGGTTGATCCTGAAAGAGCGGAGATTCCACGTCCCTCCGACCTGGCCCGGCCCGCAGAAGGCCGGGCCTCACTGTCGTCATCACTGCCTGGCACAACTACGGTCTGAATTCGACACTCATGGCGAGCGCCGGTTCCAGCGTTAACCCTTGGGGCGTCATCACAACTCGAGCACTCACACCTGCTGCAAACGAAATGAACTGCCCGTAACTCAACATGACAGCCCATGCGTCCTTGGCCGCTTACAGCGTTTCGTACCGCCTTCCGTCAAAGCTGATGAACAGGTTAGTGAAGTCGATCCTGCCGGTGACGAGGCTGACCATCGGCATCAGAATGTCGCTGACAAGTGATGTCACTATCTTCCCGAATGCCGTCCCTATGATGACACCGGTGGCCAGATCTACGACGTTGCCCTTCATGGCGAAGTCCCTGAACTCTTTGATTATCGACATGTCATACCCACCTCTCTTGACCCGTTTAGTTTTCGCTAGCCGGCACCCGCGCAGCTCCGCCTCTGGCCCGGCGCTCACGCGCCAAGTGCTCGTTGACCGCGGATAGCAACAACATCACCCCGCATCCGAGGGGGATGAGAGCCATCCCCCGGCTCAACGAGTACGCATCGGAGACGAGACCGATGAGCCCCGGGAGAATCGCCCCTCCCACCGCTCCCGCGGCCACGAGCACGCCGGTGACGCTTCCTGTTGAACTTGGGAAAAGCGACGTCCCTTCGGCGACGACCGTGGGGAATATGCCCGAGAAGAAGAACCCCAGCGAAACAAAGGATACGACCGCCGCACGAGCACCCATCCCTGTTGTCGCGAAGAGCCCGAGCGCACTCGAGAGAATCGCCCCAACGCAGCAGCACAGGACGAACAACTCATGGCCGAGCCGTTCGGAAGCGTACGCTGACAAGAGCCTACCGAGGGTCAGCGACGCCCAGAACAAGGAGACTGCAGACGTGCCCACTTCCGGGGTCGTCCTCAAGGTTTCGGTCAGAAACGAGAACATCCACACGCTCACTCCGCTTTCGAGCCCCACGTATACACATATCAGCGCCCCAAGAAGCACCAGCCGCCTGTCAACGAGCAAAGACGCGAAACGCTCGGGACTCGCCTTCCCCTCTCGCAAGGGCGGCCTGACGCGGCAGGCGCCGAACGCGAGGAGAAACACGAACGAGCACGCGGCCATCGCGAGGTAGGCGTATCGCCAACTCAGTGAACTCGCGACGATCCACCCCGCGCCAAGAGGCCCGAGGAACGCGCCGACACCGAAGAACGTGTGGAGAAGGTTCAGGGCGAAGGCTCTTCTTTCCGAATTGAGGTCCCCGACCAGGGGAGCCAGCCCGGCGTCAAAACCCCCGAACCCGATGCCGGCCGTGAAAAAGCCCAGCGTGAGGAGCCACGTATTGTGGAAGCATCCGATGAGGAGCAAACCGCACGTCAGAATGGCCGTTCCAACGAGAAGGAACGTCCGTTTCCCGAAGGTGTCCGCGATCATGCCACCGACCAGCACTGAAAGCACGAAGCCGACGAACTGCACGCTGAAAAGGCTCCCCGCCTGCGAGAGACTGAGCTGGTAGTCAAGCCTGAGCGATGGCAGCAACGGACCAGACATCGTGTTCGCAATCCCGAAGAGCACAAAACCTGCCGCAAATACAGTTCCCAGTCCCGACCTCGTCCTCGCCAAACCTTCTCACACTCCTGCGACACTGACCTCATGATGAGCTATTCCACACAGAGCGACAGTAACCCTGCGTACCGGCGGGACTCACTCCTCAACTTCAGCCTTCAGCCGACCGGACAGCGGACCTTCTTACCGCACGGCGATACGACGCCCGTGACTACGACGAACTGCGGCAGGACGCCGGCTTCCTTGAGGCGCAGGGAAAGACGGCTGTGGGTCCGTGAGGATGGCTCCCGGAGGTGAGCTCGCCAGCTTGACTCACACCTTCTTCGTCGCCTTCCGCCGCTCCAGCGCAGCCCCGACACACCCCAAGAGCGCCGATGCAACAAGCGCGTTCACCAGGCGTCCGTCCCACCCTCTCTGCACGATCACTTCGGGCAGGACGGTCACGCCTTCAACGCCCGCCCCGGCGACAAACCGCAGAGGAGCCGACATGGCGCCGACCACTGCGCCCCGGCCCTGCACAAGCTCCATGGTTTCCTCGTAGGCGCGCATCGCCACCGACAAGTCGCCGTAAGAGAGGTGCGTCCCGCTGTTGCGTCCGAAATGGAGCCACGGCGCAATGCCGGCCCAAGAAGGGTCAGCCATGAACCATCGGCTGCCGTCGTAAAGCTCCACCCACGCGTGCGCCCCGGCAGGATGGCCCCAGGTGCGTCCTGACGACAGAAACGGAAGCGGCGGCGCGCTGCAAAAGGCCAACCCGCCCACCACGCGGGTCGGGATGCCGGCCGCCCGGCACAAAGCGGCCGTCAACTTGGCAAAGTCTTCGCAGACACCGAGGTGAAACGTGTCTCCGTGATTCAGCCGCTGGTCCCCTCATAGAGCGCACGGCACTCCTGGTTGTTGACTCACCCCCGGGGAGCCGCGCGACGAGTGACAAGGGAAATACGTGGGAATCAACAGCTGCCCTACGCGCCGCCTTTCAGACAGCCCTGGAAACCTTCGCAACGTCTCCCTTTTCGCCTTTCAGGTATACATACCAGTAGGCCATACCTACGAACAAGCCGGCACCCACTATGTTGCCCAGCGTCACCGGGATGAGGTTGTTCGAGAAGAATGTCTTCCATGTAGCCCTCAGGACAGGAACCTGCGCAGCAAGCGCCTGCGGGGTCCGAGCGAAGGCAACGTATGCCGGGTCGCCACCCGCGAAGATGCCGAGCGGCACGAAGAACATGTTGGCCACGGAGTGCTCGAAACCGATTGCCGCGAAGGCCATGATTGGCCACCAGATGGCAAGCATTTTTCCTATAATGTCTTCGGCGCTGAAAGCCATCCACACGGCGAGCGCCACGAACCAGTTGCACCCCGCGCCTCGCAAGAACGCCTGCGACCAAGGAAGCGCGGTTTTGGCGTTAGCGATCCCAACAGCGAAAGTCGCCCAGGGCATCTGCGTCACTACGCCGCCGACCTTCACGGGTTCCATGATTATCCCAGAAAGGTACGCCAGGACGAAGGCGACGAAGACGGCACCGGTGAAATTGGAGAGATAGACGAGAGCCCAGTTCCTCATGACCCCGTCGATCCCGATCTTCCGGTCGAGAAAGGCTAAGGACTGAGTCATGAAGTTGCCGGTGACAAGTTCAGCTCCGGCTATGATGACCATCATCAGGCCGACCGGGAACACGCCTCCGAAAACAAGCCTCTGCAAGCTTCCCAAGAGCTCCTTGGGCAGCGCCCCGCTCGCGCGCACAGCTAGAAGGCCTCCCAGGGCAACGTAGGCACCGGCGAGGAAACCGAGAAGCACCATTTTGCCCGGCGGCAGGCTGGCCTTTGTGACCCCCAGTTGCGCCATGCCCACCGCCACTTCATCCGGAGACTTGGAAGCCATGAGACACTCACTCCCCCTGTTCGGGAACAACTACATGAGAGCAGGCAGCATCGGCCTCTGACACGCGGCGATTGACGAGGCCATATCAGCGGTCCGGAAGCCCGATTGCCGTCCGCGAGGACGCTTTACGTTCCAGAGAACTGGAGCACGCCCCGCAGTTGAGCCCACGGAACCCCACCATCGCCATCGTCAATAGACCTCCTCATCTCCACTACGGCTTGACCGCAGATGGTTTCGGCGCGTCCACAATCGGGCCCGTCAGGCCGACGGCCAGATTCTGACACCCCCGTGGAGACAGGGGCAACTCCTCCCACGAGCCGGAAGCATTTCTACCGTACCCTCACTTGTGCACGCCAGTTAGCCGCATGCCGCCGGGAGCCCTCGACCACTTCCGTGCCAGCGGCTACCACGCGCCCGCCGCCTCCGCCGCCTCCGCTGTCGTCGCCGGGGGCGGCCGTCGAGGCCGCCGGCGGCCGGCTATTGCCTGAACTCCAACTCCCTCAAGATCTCGTCGAGAAAAGTATCTTCTTCCTCATCGCTCGACACCTGATACGCCCGCCGCGGAGCCCGAGAGATGTCGATTCTGACGTCGTCGCCGAACTCGAACGGCCCATCGTACCGGATGAGCTGCATGAATACCGCGTCATACGCCTCGAAGAACTCCTGAGCGCCACCGTACACCGATTCCAGCTCGCCCTTTGAGACCTCTTCAGATGTGCTCACGTACGGCGCGTGCCACATTCCCCCCCCTGGCACTCATGCCACACCACGTGGAGTGTCCCTCTTTTAAGTAGAGAGGTTCTCCGAACAGCGGATCGCACAAGGTGCAAGGCGCCACGACCACGAGGTCTATCCGGCCTTTGCCGCCGAACGTATTGGTCGTCTTGAGTGGGTAGAAGAGCTCTCTGCTCTTGAACCTGTACGCGATGGGCTCCACGACTGGATCTCATTGACCTTCACGACGGTGACGTCGTGGGCACCGGGCCGAGCGTTCATGCGGATCTCGACCGACTCAGCGGACCGGTCGCCGCCCTTTGACGTCGAGACGAAAACCAGCTTGTGTTTCCTCATCAACTCTGCGACGGCTGCAAACGGGTCTCCTTCGGGGAGACTAACCTGAGGCTCCGATGGAAACGGTATGAACCTGAGGATCGTTGTCTCTCTGTCGGCCTCGAGGTCCGTTCCCAGGATCAGAACCTCTTCCTCGAGGTTGTGGAGAATGATGGCTTTCTGGGCCGTCTCCTCAACTCTCGCTTCTGTTGTGCGTATCCTTCCCATGTCAGCGCTGGACACCTGCGAAAAAGACAGGGCCACCAGAACGGCCAAGGCGACGACGCCCGGCGCCATCGCCTTCGTGACGGAAAGGTTCCCGACACGCACCACCGCACGCCCGCCCGAATGAATCGTGCCGCTCATGCCGCCACTCTCCCGTCAAGACGACGACTTCGCCGGGTCGGACAGCCGACCCATGAAGAGGATGCTCCCGGAACGGAGATCGCGGATGGCGAAGACAAACGGGTGATCCGCGAGGAAGATACGCGGTCTGTCCACAATCATCGATTTCGCGTTCATTACGACGGCTGTCGCGGCCGCCGCTTCAGTCCCTTCTTCGTTGACCTCGACGAACGCTTTGTGAATCACCATGCTTATGTACAAGTCGGGACCGGGAGTCATTCCGGAGAAGTCGGCCTTCATCTCGTCGAACGCGTCTACCATCCCCAACCGCTGCAGCTCTTCGTTCAACACGAATCTCTCTTCCAGCTTGAACCTGGGCAGGAACACCTCCACTTCCTCAGTGGAAAGCTCAGAAAGCCAAGACTGGACGAGATCGGGGCGGAGCATGCCCTCAAGCTTTGCCAGCTCGTAACCGGGCTTCGGAAGGAGAATGACCATCGAGAGGTCGCCGCCGGCATACGGCAGCTCCAAAACCTGAGCTTGGTCGTTCTCAGCGTAGTTGAACTTGGCAACCTGATGCATCATGGGAACGTCCCTTGTCTCTTCGGCTGAGACATGGAACGGCATGGTCTTCGTCGCCTCTAGCTTGAACTGGATCTGCCACTTGCCCTTGAAGTATATGGCATTGGTCAGAACAAGCCGAGTGAGCCCGGTGAGGTCGTCAGGCTGGAGGATGTCCTTTATTCTCCCGTTGGTCTTTCCCTCCACCCATTTGTTGATCGTCTGTCTCGCCTGTTCGCGCGCTCCAACGTAATCGACCTCCTTGAAGCCTGCCCCATAGTACTTGTTGGTGGTCTCGACGAAGTCAGGTAGGAACTCGTAATCAACCTGCCCCCACAACGCGTTGGCCACGGAAAGCTGGTAGTCCTTTCCCGGAGCGTTGAACATGCCCGTAAGCTCGGAAAACGCGGGATGGAGCTTCTCCTGTGCCAGGCTGAAATGCATGACCTCAGCCATCTGCCTGGCGGTCTCCTCCCGAGCCCCCGCGTAGGTCATGGCCAGCGCGGAGGAGACGCTGAACGGGGAGAAGAAAAAGTTGCCCTCGTTCTCCGCAAGCTGTCTGTATAGATCAAGGGCGAAAGCATTGTTTCCCGCAACAAGGGAGCCGACACCCGCCTCGTCGACGCTGGAGCATGTGATTCCCGAACCGGAGCATCCCGCGCTCAGGACGCACGCCAGCAGAAGCACTACTCCCGCGACCGCATACCGGTTCTTCATGATTCCTGCGACCTCCCTTTCGGTCTTTCCTTCAAGGCTCCCGACACGGGTCGACACACGGACTCGGCACCCCAGCCAGCGCCTGTCGTCCTCCACGAAGAGACCTGCCCTGACGACATGACGGCGCACGTCGCGCACGTTCAGCGTTGTCGGATTGTTTCGACACCGCGTAACGAAATCCCTCCCCCCGCTAACGATACGACGAAGGTCCACCTGTCCCAGCTCGGCATGCCCCTGCAGCCGGCATTGCCCACCTTTCCACCTCGAGGAATAGCCTGTGCGACGGTCTCGCGTACGTACATAGAGAAAGGCGGGGACTCCACGCCCCCGCCCTTAGCCGCGCGAGCGCCTCCACTACAGACTGCCGCATCGAGGCATCGGGAACCTGCGTATTTCCACACGCGGGGCTCCTCATTCGACCACCGTTACTACTTCCTCCCATGGCCTCTGGGGCCGTGGACGCTTGCCAGCAGGGTCACGCTTTGGATAACCTATGGGAATCATCGCGACGGGCCGCACATCCTCGGGCAAGTCGAGAGCGCGCTTCGCCTCGCCTTCGTCGAACGCCCCGACCCAACAAGCGCCGAGGCCGTATGCCACCACTGTGAGGAGGATGTTCTCGATCGCCGCGGCCGTGTCCTGGATGCAGTAGAGCTCGGACCCACGCTTCCCGTATTTGGCCGCGCTCCGCTTGGGCTCGGCCGCCACGACCACCACGACGGGAGCTTCCTCGACGAAGCCCTGTCCGAAGGCGGCGCGCGCGAGGGCGGCTTTGACCTCCGGGCGCTTCACGACCCAAAACCGCC
>JBLNCC010000010.1:0-29607 GCA_050260395.1 Betaproteobacteria bacterium | reverse complement strand
CCTGCAGCCACGGCCGCGCCTGAGCACCCTTCCCCGCTCCGCCTCGACGCTCGCCGCCGTGTCAGGCGCAAGCGCGCTCCACGCCGCCCACGTCGCAGGATCAGCCTCGTACTCTTCGGCGCAGTAAGCACACACTTTTCGAACCAGCCTTTGTGCCACGACCGCGGTCACCGATGATGCCACGAGGTACGGCTCAACCCCCATTTCTACGAGTCGCACGAGCGCCCCAGCCGCGTCGATGGTGTGGAACGTGCTCAAAACGAGGTGCCCCGTCATCGCGAACCTTATCGCGATCTCCGCCGTCTCGCGGTCCCTTATCTCGCCGACCATCACTATGTCGGGATCCTGTCTCAAAATGGCGCGCAGCCCCGCGGAAAACGTGAGGCCTGCCTTGGGATTCGTCTGGACCTGGTTCAGGCCGGGCACACGGAATTCCACAGGGTCCTCGATGGTGACGATGTTCTTCTCCGGGCTGTTGAGCTCATGGAGGGCCGCGTACAGCGTCATGGTCTTGCCGCTTCCCGTCGGTCCAGTCACGAGCACGATTCCGTTGGGCCGCGTTATGGCCTGGCGAAGCCGCGCCGCGTCCGCCTGGAGAAAGCCGAGCTCGTCGATGCGGGCGATGGACCCCTTCGAACGGAGGATCCTGATCTCGACTTTCTCGCCGTGAAGCGTCGGCAGCGTGGACACGCGAAGGTCCACCTCCTCGCCTTCTGCCCGTATGTCGACCCTTCCGTCCTGCGGCACCCGCCTTTCGGCAATGTCCATGCCTGCCATCACCTTAATGCGGGATGCCACCGCGGGGCCCAGCTCTTTCGGGAACGTCATGACCTGCCTCAGCACGCCGTCTACTCTGTATCTCACCCGGACCTGCGATTCCTGCGGCTCGATGTGAATGTCGCTCGCCCGCGCCTTCACAGCCTCGGAAATGATGGCGTTCGCGAGCCTCACCGCCGGGGCGCTCATCACCTGCGCGTCGTCGGCGGCCTTCCTCGCCTCGTCAGCCCTGGCCTGCTGCGCCTTTCCGGCCGCCCCGGCGACCTGGGCCTGGACCTCCTTCATGAGCTTGGCGGCGGGGCCAGGACCGTAACACTCGTTTATCACGGCCTCGATTTCCGTCTCGCTCGCGATGACCGGATCCACCTCAAAGCCGGTGGAGATCCTCACATCATCAATGGCGAACACGTCCAGGGGGTCTGCCATGGCCAGCGTGATGCGGTTGCCGACTCTTTCGATGGGGAACACCTTGTGGGATCTCACGAACGCCTCAGGCAAGAGGCGCGCCACTTCCGGATTTATGATGTACCTGGCAAGTTCGACCCGCGGGATCCCGAGCTGGGTCTCGAGGGCCGTGAGCATGGTGTCCTCGTCGATGAGGCCTAGGGAGACCAATACCGCGCCCAGCCTTCCACCCCCATCCTTCTGGGCGGAAAGCGCTTTGTCGAGGTCTTCTCGCGAGAGGACCCCCGCGTCAACTAGAATCTCACCCAGTTTGCGCCTGCGCGCGGCGGGCGCCGCCCCATCTCCGTACACGACGGTCTCGGCGGTCGACAGCTCGCGCCTGGTGCCGGCTCCCCCTGCCGTGCCCATGCTTCCCTGACACACCCCATCATCAGCGCCGCTGTCTGGCATGCCACAATACACCATGATTACCATATAGTGGCATTTGTCGCAATACAGGATATTCGCTCATTAATTGGACACGCCCCTAGGAATTCCTGCACGGCTATCCAAAAAAGAACAAGAAAGGACACGCCTGCCGGCAGGGCTCCTAGGCTCGCACTATAATCGTTCTCGACGGATACGAGGGATTGAATGCGCCTTTGGCGAGGCGCCCCGCTTGGGCGCCGCGGCAGGGTGGACACCGGCGGTCCTGCAACCACTGGAAATGGTGAAAGGACTGACACACCCTCACTTATGGATACGAGAGACACCGCATCACGAGCCCGTTTCCGACCGCCTCTTGAGAAGCTGTGCCACTTCGTCGAGGATCCTGTGCGCGAGGTCTCTTTTCGGCATCAGCAGGACCGTTTCGACGCGGCCGTCGCGGTGCATGATCTTGGCCTCGTTGAAATCGGATCCGAACCCCGCGCCGGGGTGTGTCACATCGTTGGCTACGATGAAGTCCAGGTTCTTCGCCTCCAGCTTCGCGGCGGCGTGCTCCAGGAGGTCGTGGGTCTCTGCGGCGAAGCCGACCACCACGCGCTTGCCCTTGTGCTTGCCCACGGTGCCGATGATATCCTCGCACGCCTCGAGCTCTAGCGTCATCGGCCCCGCGCCTTTCCTCAGCTTCCGGGGCGCCACTTTTGCGGGACGCCAATCCGTGGGGGCTGCCGCTCCGATGACCGCGTCGGCCTTCTCAAGCCTCCCCATCACCGCGTCCAACATCTCGCGAGCGGTGCGAACGTGAACCACCTCGACCCCGCCAGGGTCCGCAAGGGCGGTAGGCCCGCTCACCAGGACCACGCTGGCACCGCGATCGCGTGCAGCCTCCGCCAGTGCATAGCCCATCTTGCCTGAGGAGCGGTTCGAGATGTGCCTCACGGGGTCTATTGGCTCCTCGGTCGGCCCCGCCGTCACGATCACCCTGGACCCGATGAGGTCCTGCTTGACGGAAAGCAGCTTTCGGATTTCCTCCACGATCTCTTCAGGCTCGGGCATCCGGCCCTTGCCCTGCGCGCCGCAGGCGAGGTACCCTGTGCTCGGCTCCATCGCCTTGTACCCCAGCGCGCGGAGACGGTCAAGGTTCGCGCGGAAGATGGGGTTCTCGTACATCGCCTGGTTCATGGACGGGACGAAAAGCACCGGTGCCTTCGTCGCCATTATGATAGTAGTGAGGAGGTCATCGGCTATGCCGCACGCGACCTTCCCGACGCAGTTCGCTGTGGCCGGCGCGACGACCACGATGTCGGCCTTCTCCGCAAGCGCCACGTGCCGGACGTTCCATTCCCCGGGGTCCGAGAACATGTCGACGCTCACTGGATTGCGCGAGAGGGTACGAAACGTAAGGGGGGCGACGAACTTCGTGGCCGCCTCGGTCATGACGACGTGGACCTCCGCCCCGCTTTTCACAAGGATGCTTGCGACCTCCGCAGCCTTGTACGCAGCGATTCCTCCCGTGACTCCGAGAACGACCGTCTTATTCTCCAGCCTGGAGCCGTCCATCTCCCGTCTCGCCCCCCGTGGCTCGCCCAGTCCGCCGTGGCCGTGTCGCCGGCGGGCGCTCCGTCCGTTACAGTTGTGTGGCGCCCCTCCCGGGGCGCCACGCCTTCCACAACTACTTCATACCTGACTTGGGCTGCTCGAACGTGACCTTTCCGGCGAGGATCTCCTCCATTGCTATGGTTACGGGCTTGTCCGACTTGGTATCTACGAGTCTTTTCGCCCCGTTCATGAGCTGCCTTGCCCGTTTCGCCGTCGCGACCACAAGAGCGTACCGGCTCTCGGCCTTGTCGGCGAATGCATCAACAGGTGGATAAGACATATCTTGGAACGTCCCTCCCGTAAACACGCATGAGTCTTCGGGCAGCCGCCGGCTCTGTGCCCTCACACCCCACCCCGACCGCGCCTTACACCGGGATGCGCTTCACCGGGTCTCCCGGCGCAGGGAGTCCACGAAGGTCCTTAGATCGCATCGGGCGATCCTGCACCGTTCCGCCGTGAGTATGGCCTTGAGCTTCTCGACGGCTACCTCAAGATCCTCATTCACGATCACGTAGTCGTAGTCGAACACTGCCTCGAGTTCTTCCACGGCCGCGTTGAGCCGCGCACAGAGCGCGTCGGGGGCATCACGCCCGCGCCGTGTCGCGCGCCTCTTAAGCTCCTCCATGGACGGCGGCATGAGATACACGAACACACCCGCCGGCCACCTCGCCCTCACCTGCCGTGCGCCCTGTATGTCCACATCGAGGATGACATCCTCCCCTTGTTCGATCGTTTCCTCGATGAACCTGCGAGGTGTGCCATATGAATTGCCGTATACCGTAGCCCACTCCAGCAGCTCCCCCGCCTCTTGCATCTCGCGAAATCGTTCGGGCGTCACGAAGTGATAGTGAACCCCGTCGATCTCTCCGGGCCCCGGCGGGCGCGTGGTGACGGACACGGAATAACGTATGCCTTCTGTTCGTTTCAACAGCTCATTCACCAGGGTGTTCTTTCCGGCACCCGACGGGCCGGAAAGCACCACAAGGAACCCGCGCTTCCTCCGCACACCGCTCACTCGCTAGCTTCACGACCCGAGTCCTTGCCTCCAAGCCTATGGGCCACAGTTTCGGGCTGCACCGCGCACAGGATGACGTGGTCGCTGTCGGTCATGACTACGGCACGCGTCCTCCTGCCGTACGTCGCGTCTATGAGCCTGCCGCGGTCCCTGGCTTCCTGGACAATCCTCTTGATGGGAGCGGACTCGGGGCTCACGATGGCGATGATGCGGTTGGCCGCCACGATGTTCCCGAACCCGATGTTGATGAGCTTAACGTCCATGTCCGGCACCTCTCCCTATTTCGCCAGTCTCTTGAGCAACGCTTCCTTCTGTCTGGCCCCAAGACCCTGGACCCTTCTCGACTCGTGAATCCCTATTTCCTCCATGATCTTGCGGCTTCTAACTCGTCCGATCCTTGGCAACGACTCCAGCAGGTACGCGACGCGCATGCGGGATATCACGTTGTCGTCGGGACTGTTCAGGATCTTCTCCAGCGTGAGGGTGCCGCGCTTCAGGCTCTCGCGGATCTGCGCTCGCTTGGAACGCATCTCCTGAGCCTTCTTGAGGGCAGCCCTCTTCTGCTCGGCGCTCAGCTCCGGCAAAGCCATGGTCTCACCTCCTTGCATGTAAGACTCGAGGTAGCCTGGGGCGGGGTCACTCTATGTTCTGGATCTGCTCCCGGATTTTCTCAAGTTCGCTCTTGATCTCCACTACCATATGAGAGATCTCGACGTCCTGCGACTTCGACCCTATAGTATTGGCCTCCCGGTGCATCTCCTGGACAAGGAACTCAAGCCGCCTTCCGGCGGGCTCGGCCTGTTCTATAACGGAGTGAACCTGCGCTATGTGGCTTGCAAGCCTTACCAGTTCCTCAGTGACGTTGCTCTTATCGGCGTATATCGCCGCCTCCATAGCGATGCGCGTCTCATCAACTGGGACATCTGCAAGGAGTTCACGCAATCGTGCTTCGAGCCTGGCTCTGTATTCCTCCACTACAACGGGAGCGCGCTCGGAAATCCTGGCTATAAGCTGCTCTATTCTGGATGTCCTATGTATTAGGTCGCACGCCAGCGACTCTCCCTCGGCCGCCCGCATCCTGCCAAGGGCCTCTAGGGCCTGGTTCGCGGCAGCCTTCACAACCTGCCAGACGGCATCGGGGTCGATGGGCACGGGCTTGATCGTCACGACATCCGGGAGGCTGAGGATGGTCTCAACCCCAACCTCACCAGCGAGCCCGAGGCGCGCCGCGAGGTCCTTCGCGGCGGCATGGTAGACCTGCGCCAGGTCGGCCCTGACCTCGACCGTCTTCAGTGGGGTGCCGGCCTCCTCCACCGTGACGCTCACGTCGACGTGCCCACGCGCAAGGCTCTCCGCGACGAGGGCCCGGAGCTTGTCTTCGAGTTCCGCGAGCTCTCTCGGCGTTCGCACATTTATGGCACGGTACCGGTGGTTCGTCGAACGGACCTCCACCGTGACACTGAGCCCCGCGCCGGTGGACGTCCCCCGGCCGTACCCCGTCATGCTCTTCGGCATCAGGCGCCATGCCTCCTGCCCCCTATTCTACTACATAGCATTTGCGGTCCACAAGTGCTTTTTGGCATGAATTGCCGTGTTGACCACGGGAAAGCCCGCGGCATGTCCTCCGGGCCAGCTCAGCACAGTTTCGCGGGCTCCTACGCCTATGCGGTCACCGGTAGCTTCGAGGCCGGGGGGCGCAAGAGGGGGACCTGCAGGGTCATACTCGGATCATGCCCGCACCACTGACATGTGACGCAGGAGGGCGCGGCGGGCCTTGCGGGCCGCCACCGCAAGAGCGCTGGACCATCCCGAGAACACCAGAACGATCAACCAGTCGATGCCTCCGAGGGGAGTGGTGTGAAAGACCCCCTGAACGGCTGGCCAGTATATGACCGAAAGCTGCATCACCGAGGACACGAGCACCGCCCCGACGAGATATGGGTTGGACCAGGGGCTCAGCTCGACGATGGAGCGATACTCCGACCGGCAGTGGAAGACGTAGAAGAGCTGCGCCATGACCAGCGACGTGAAGGCCACGGTGCGCGCGCGCGTGATGTCCGCATGGAGAAACAAGGACACAAGAAACGCCGCGATGGTGCACAGACCGATGAATACGCCTTGCGAGGCTATCTTGAGTCCCAGCCCCCTCGAGAATACCCCCTCCTTGGGGTCCCTTGGCTTTCTCGTCATCACATCCGGGTCCACTGGGTCAACACCGAGCGCGATTGCCGGGAGGCCGTCGGTCACGAGATTCATCCAGAGGATCTGCATGGGCACGAGGGGCAGCGGCAACCCCACAAGCACGGCGATGAACATCGAGAGAACCTCGCCGGCGTTGCACGCGAGCAGGTACCGTATGAACTTGCGGATGTTGTCGTATATCCCGCGGCCTTCCTCCACGGCCGCGACGATGGTGGCGTAATTGTCGTCGGCGAGAACCATCGCGGCGGCTTCCCGGGTGACGTCGGTGCCGGACATACCCATGGCCACACCGATGTCCGCTTCCTTGACAGCGGGCGCGTCGTTCACGCCGTCGCCCGTCATTGCGACCACGTGTCCCTGGCTCTTGAGCGTCCGCACGATCCGGAGCTTATGCTCGGGAGATACTCTCGCGAACACCGACGTTGTGGCCACCGCCTTCGAAAGAGCTTCGCCGGTCATGTGATCGAGCTCCGGTCCAGTGATGGCCCGGACGTCGTCATCCGCGAGTTCGAGGGCGCGCGCCACGGCCATCGCTGTCCCGGCGTGGTCGCCCGTCACCATGAGAGTCCTGATGCCGGCGCCACGGGCGGTCCCGATGGCACGCTTCACATCCTCGCGCGGGGGATCCACCATCCCGGCGAGGCCGACGAACACGAGGTCCGTCTCGAGGCGGCCGGCTGACTGGGCGTCCAGGCGAAGACCTTCAGGAAGCTCCCGGTACGCGAGGGCGAGCACGCGCAGGCCACGTGCGGCCATCCGCGCGCTTCGCGCGAGGATGATGTCCCGGTCGTTCCTCGTCACGGCTCTCACGCGCCCGCCCACCAGGAGCGAGCTGGATAGACCCACCAGAACTTCGGGCGCACCCTTGACGTAAGCGACGGCGCCTCCGCCCCCTGGGTTCTCGTAGACAGTTGTCATCATTCTACGCTCCGGGTCGAAAGGGATCTCGTGCAAGAGCGCGGCCCGTCCGCCAGAGGGCGGCCGTTCGCGGAGCAATCCGGCTTTGGCCGCGGCCACCACAAGAGCGCCCTCCGTGGGGTCGCCCAGGATGCCCCACCGCTCGGCGGCAGGTCCACGCCGTGTGCCGCGCGCGGTGGCAGGCTGCATGACCGCCTCCGGACCGGCCGCCCGCCCGCCGCACGTGAGCCGCGCATTGTTGCAGTAGAGGCCGATCCGGAGGGCCATGGCAAGGTGCTCGTCACCAAGCGGGTCAAGGGGTCTACCGGCCTCGATGAACTGCCCGAATGGCGCGTAACCGGTGCCGGTAACCTCTATCACCCTGCCGCCGAGGTCCAGCTCCGTGAGGGTCATCTGGTTCCGAGTGAGCGTGCCCGTCTTGTCGGAGCAGATCACGGTCGTGCACCCGAGGGTTTCGACCGCCGGGAGGCGCCGCACTATGGCGTTTCGCCTGCTCATCCGCTGCACCCCGAGAGCGAGGGCTATCGTCACCACCGCGGGCAGGCCTTCGGGGATCGCCGCCACAGCCAAGCTGACTCCGGCGAGGAACATCTCGATGACACCTTCGCCGCGCCACACCCCGGCCGCTGAGAGGAAGGCGCACAAGGCGACGCAAACGAGCACGAGCGTGCGGCCAAGGTGCTCGAGCCGTTGCTGAAGGGGAGTGAGCTCCTCTCTCTCCTCCTGTATCAGGTGGGCGATCCGGCCTATCTCGGTATCCATGCCAGTTGCGACGACCACGGCCTTCCCTCGGCCGCGCGTGACGACCGTGCCCATGAAAACCATGTTCCGCCTGTCTCCGAGGGGCACGGCGGCTGGCAGAACGTCGTCCGACCTCTTGACGACGGGCACTGACTCGCCGGTAAGCGCAGACTCTTCCACCTCAAGGGCGGTCATCTCCACCAGGCGCGCGTCGGCCGGGATCCTGTCGCCGACCTCGACGAGGAGCAGGTCCCCAGGGACGACCTCCCTGGCCTTCACCTCCACAGGCACGCCGTCTCGGATGACCCTGGCGGACGGGGCTGCGAGCTCCTTCAGGGCTTCGAGGGAGCGTTCCGCGCGATACTCCTGCAAGAACCCTAGAGCCGCGTTGAGGGTTACGATGGCCAGGATCGCGAGGGCGTCTCCGGTCTCGCCCAGCGCAACCGAGATCCCGGCCGCCGCGATGAGCACCAACACCATGAAGTCGCTGAACTGGTCCGCGAACATCCTGAGAGCCGAGGCTTTCCTGGTCCGTTGGATCTCATTGGGCCCGTTTCGACTGAGCCTCCTCTCCGCCTCCCTCGGAGACAGCCCCGCCACAAGGCTGGTTCTGAGGATGGACGCCACGGTGGACGGGCCCAAGCTGTGCCACGCGCGCTCCTTCCGGTCCTGCAAGACGCTCACCCCTGTTGCCTCGAAGAGTGCCAGCGCCCTGGCTGCGGTGCCAGGACGTCACACATTCATTGATATGCTCTTGTCCACGGGAACATGTCTGGTCGTTTCCCCGAGGGCCGCGGCCCGCCGCTCGCACGCGAACCCGTCGTCTGACCGCGTTGACGAGGAGTTCGGCGAGCCATATACTACACATAGACGTAATCGGGGTGCGGCAAATGACATTCGACGGCATGGTTATGGCGGCTGTCGCGGCCGAGCTGCGCGAACTCACGGAAGGGGCCAGGGTGGACTCTATTTACCAGCCGAGGAAACTCGACGTGCTCATCGTAGCGCGTCGGCCTGGCCGTGGCGTTGCTATTATCGCCTCGGCGGAGGCGTCGTGCGCGCGCGTGCACGTGAGCACGGCGGAGCGCGAGAATCCTCCGGCGCCGCCTGCATTCTGCATGCTCCTGAGGAAGCACCTCATTGGGGCGAGGATTACCCGGGTAGCCCAGAGGGGCCTTGACAGGGTCCTCGAGATAGGGTTCGTCGGCCCGTACGACGATCCGCCCAAGACGCTCATCATAGAGATAATGGCTAGGCACAGCAACATCATCCTCGTGGACGACCGGTCGGGGCTCGTGCTCGATAGCATCAAGCACATCGGGCCCGCGCAGAGCCGCGTGCGGACCGTGCGTCCCGGGTCGAGGTACGCACCACCGCCCTCCCAGGAAAAGCTGGACCCGCTCCGGGCGTCGGCGAGTGAATTCTCGGAGGTTCTAGAGCTCCTCGCCCGCGATCTCCCGGAGCTTCCCTGCGAGGAGTTTCTCACTCGTGCGTTCACGGGGCTCGGACGAGACTCGGCCAGGGTGATAGTGTCCCGAGCGGGCCTGGGTGGACAGGGGAGCAGTGGACAGGGGAGCACACGCGGCGGTGGCGTCAGCGCGCCGGCGGCGCCGCCCATCTCGGGCCTCGACTCTGACGGCGCAGCGCGACTGTGGGCGGAATTCTCCCGAACTGTGGCGAGCGTGCGCGAGGGTCGGTTCTCGCCGTGCGCAGGGCTGGACCGCGAAACCGGTGACGTGGCATGGATATCTGTGATCGGCCCGCCCGCCCAGCCTCCGGCGGAAGCGTCGGCGGCGGAGGAACAGGTGGCCTTTCCCACAGTGGGGGCGCTTTTGGACTATGCGTTCACGCCGCGCGAGAAGGCGCTGACGCTCGTTACGGCGTCACTAGACGTGTCGCGCGCGGTCTCTACGGCCATCGATCGGCTCCGCCGCAAGCTCGCCGTCCAGGAAGAGGAGATTCGAGAAGCCGACAGAGCGGACGAATTCCGACGGGCTGGCGAACTCATCTCGGCGAACGCCCAGATCATCGAGCGTGGCCGGTCAGTGGCGGAGGTCGTCGATTACTTCGACCCTCAATTGCGTAAGGTGGAGGTCGAGCTTGATCCTCGGCTCTCGCCCCACGAAAACGCCCAGGAATACTTCAAGAAGTACGCGCGCGCCAAGCGCCGGCTCGCAGTGGCGAAGGAGCAAGCAGACTTGACCCGTGCGGAGCTCGAGTACCTCGAGCAGGTGGCGGTGACCATCGAACAGGCTGAGAGCCTCGAGGCGATAGAGGAGATCCGCCGCGAGCTCGCGGACGAGGGGTACCTCAGTCGCCCTAAGAGGGAACGGCCTAGGGCGCAGAAGCACGAGGCACCGTCCCCATCGGGGCCGCTGCGTTTCGACGTCGAAGGCAACGAGGTCCTGGTGGGGCGGAACAACACGGAGAATGACTTCCTCACCTTGAAGATAGCGCGGCCCAACGATATCTGGCTGCACGCGAGGGGCGTGCCCGGTGCCCATGTGGTGATCAGAGTTCGGCCGGGGGAAGCCCAGGAGGTTTCCGACCGCGTGCTGGTGCGTGCCGCGGAGATCGCAGCGTACTACAGTAAAGCCCGTTCCGCGTCCAAGGCCGCAGTGGATTACACCCTGAGGAAGCACGTGAGGAAGCCGAGAGGGGCTCGTCCGGGAATGGTCATCTACGACCACGAGAAGACGATCGTGGCGGCCCCCAGGCCGCCGCAGGGAAGCGCCTAGGAGCCGCGCGGTCGGGTCAGCATCGCCGGTTGCGCCCTACTACGCCGTCACCTTGGCTGCCACTTCGCGCTCAAGGTCGAGGAGTCCTGCGATCACGCGCTCCGAGAGACGGTCGACGGCCCCAAAGTCCATGCTCCGCACGTAATAGGCCTGCACTTCGTCGTGCACGGTCTTCGCCTTGTGCAGGAACTCGGTCGCTCTGGCGAGCGCCTGGTGAAACCTCTCCTTCGAGCTTGCTATGATGTCTTGGTATTTGGAAAGCACCCCTCTGTCGAGTGCCACCTTCATCTCGACGGTTCTGTCGAGTTCTTTGGACGCGTCGAAAAGGTGTGGCCACGTGCCGCTTATCACCGCTACTCCGAGAGCGGGAATGACCACGTGATCCACTTTCGTGGGGTCCAGCGGGCAGTGATAGAACTCCACATCGAAACCGCGTTCTATCGCGGCCTCCCCGATGTTGCGCGCGATGGTCGACTTGCCGGTCCCGGGCTCTCCCTTGAGGACGTACCTGCGCGGGAGCCTCCCGACGATGGTATCGAGGTAGTGGACGGGCCCGTCGGGCGAGAAGGCGCTCGCGAAAAGACGCCTGGGCTGACCGGGGACAGGGGTCACCGGCAAGTCTCCGAAGATGTCGCGCCTCATCTCGTCGGCCATGCAATTGACGTAGCCGAAGTTCAGCGCCTCAGTGTAGCACGCCTCCCAATCGTCATGGACGATCTTCGCCTCCTTGAGGTAGCGGAAGGCGCGTGCGAAGAGCCGCGAGATCTCTGTGTTGGCCTCCGTTATGTCGCGTTTCGATGCGCGGAGCAAGCTCTCGTTCCAGAACTCCCCGAGGTTGATGATCTCGTCCACAGCGCCCGGGTTTTTCGGATCGACGACGTGGGGAGCGGTGCCGTCCACGAGGGTCAGACCCAGATCGTGCACGACCACACCGTCAAACGAGTCGTTGTCCGACGAGCAGCAGAGGAACTCGACGTCGTAGCCCATGTCGACGAACCTTTGTCCCACCCTCTTCATGAAGGTGGACTTTCCAACGCCGGGCCCGCCCTTTACGATTATCGTCTTGTTTGCCTCGGGACCGAGCAGCTGATCGTAGAACGAGAAGAACCCTTCGGGCGTGTTCGCTCCGGGGAACACCTTCTTTACCCAGCCCTTTCCGTGGGACTTCATGTTATCCCTCCCCTGTGCGCCTCTCTCTCATGGGCGCACGGTGCCGTTCCCGTGTGCGGGCACCCAGAGGCGGAGCGCATTCACGGGCAAGACACAGTCTACAGCATGATATTGAAGCAGTGGGGAACGGGTGCTTGGGCATCGACGCCACTCGCGCATCGTCGCCGCCGCCACGCTCATATGGTCGAACCCGGCGCACGCGCGCCGGGTTCTGAGGTTCTCGAATAACTCGCCATGGTGTTCAGATCCCGACTCGTCGGAAGATGTCGTCGATGTGGGCGAGGTGCCTCGAGAGATCGAAACACGCCTCCAAATCAGCGGGCTTCAGAACCGCGGTGATCTCCGGGTCGCCGAAGATGAGGTCTTTGAAGTTCAGCCCCTCGTCCCAGGCCTTGGCGGCGTTGCGCTGCACGAGCGCGTACGCGTGCTCGCGGCCAAGACCACGGCTTACGAGGGCGAGCATCACGGCCTCGGAGAACACGAGGCCGTTCGTCATCTCGAGGTTGGCGCTCATCCTGTCCTTCCTAACCACGAGCCCCTCCATGATCTCGGCGAACTTTCGGAGCATGTAGTCCGCAAGGGTGGTCGCGTCGGGGAGGACGATGCGCTCCACAGAGGAGTTGCTTATATCGCGCTCATGCCAGAGCGGGGTGTTCTCCATCGCTGCAAGAGCGTAGCCCCGCATGACCCTGGCAAGGCCGGTGATCCTCTCGGAGACTATGGGGTTGCGCTTATGCGGCATTGCCGAGGAACCCTTTTGCCCCGGCCGGAACGGCTCCTGCACCTCGAACACCTCGGTGCGCTGCAAGCCGCGTATCTCCGTGGCGAACTTCTCCAGAGAGCCCGCGATGATCGCGAGGGTGGTGACGTATTCGGCATGGCGGTCGCGGGAAAGCACCTGGGTGGAGGCATCCGCGGGCCTGAGCCCCAGCTTGCTGCAGACGTACTCTTCCACCCTCGGGTCCATGCTTGCGTACGTGCCGACGGCCCCCGAGATCCTCCCGACGCTCACCACGTCGCGCGCGCGCTGCATCCTCGCCAGGTTCCGGCGCATCTCCGACACCCACACAGCGAGCTTGAGCCCAAAGGTGATGGGCTCCGCGTGGACGCCGTGGGTGCGGCCGATCATGGGGGTGTTCTTGTGCTCCCGGGCTTTCTCGGTCAAGACGTCGATGACCCTGCGGATGTCGCGGATGATTATCTCAGCCGCGTCCCGCAGGAGCAAGGAAAGGGCTGTGTCTACCACGTCGTAGGAGGTCATGCCCATGTGTATGTAACGCGCTTCCGGCCCCACGTTTTCACCAACGTTGGTCAGAAACGCTATGACGTCGTGGTCGACTATCGCCTCTATCTCTTTGATCCGCGCCATGTCAAACCGGGCCTTTTCCCTGATCGCTTCGACGGCCTCAGCAGGCACGCGCCCTATGCTCGCCCAACCCTCGCAAGCCAAGATCTCGATCTCCAGCCACTTCTTGTACTTGTTCTCCTGCTCCCAAAGTTGCCTCATCTCCGGGTAACCGTAACGGTCTATCATGCCACGTCGCCTCCGATGCCTTCAACGCCTTAGCCGGCCCCGAGCCTCCTCGAACCGGGATCGGCCAGTGGTATATTCGCTCCACAGAGGGGGCATTCCTCTGGGACGTAAGTCTCAAATGCGACCTGGACGAGACTCTCAGCCCGCACACCGAAATCCGCGCGGCCCTCGCTCCTATCCACGATGATTCCGACTCCCACGACCTCCCCGCGGCTTTCAACCACGAGGTCCAAGACTTCTCTTACGGAGAGCCCGGTCGTCACGACATCTTCCACTACGAGGACGCGCTCGCCAGGCGTTATGGCGAATCCCCGCCGAAGGACCCGGCGGCCGCCCTCCCTCTCAGCGAACATGGCCCTCGCTCCAAGCTTGCGCGCGACCTCGTACGCCACGAGAATCCCACCCGTAGTAGGGCCTATCACCACGTCCACGCGCTCGCCCTGGAACCTATCGGCGAGACGGCCCAGCACCTTCGCGGCGAGCTCCGGGCGTTCGAGAAGCCGGAACTTCTCGATGTAGACCGGGCTGTGTAGGCCGGAGCTGAGTCTGAAGTGACCTGTGAGGTACGCCCCGGCTTGCTTGAGCGTCGCCAGCACCTCGTCCGAATCCGTTCCTGCCGACGGCCGGGGACCGTTTCTAGCCTCTCCCATCCAGGCTCGCCTCCTTTACCTCGTCCAAGAGCTTTTTCGCCGCGTCCCTCGGGCAGCTCGCGTGCGTGATAGGCCTGCCCACGACGATGAAGTCTGCCCCCGCAAGCACCGCTTGGCCCGGGGTGACGCACCTCCTCTGGTCGTGCGCGTCTGCCGCCCACGCCGGCCTCACGCCGGGAACCACCGTGATGAAACCGCGGCCGCATGCCTCGCGTACCGCGGGCGCCTCCAACGCGGAGGTCACGACCCCGTCGAGCCCGTTTTCCTTAGCAAGACGTGCCATCCGCACAACGTGCTCCTCTAGGCCGTGGTCGCAGCCCGGCGCGACCTCTTCCGCGAAAGCGCGCGGGTCTATGCTGGTAAGCACGGTCACGCCCACGACCTTTGGCTGCGGAACGTCACGCTCCGCAGCGGCCTTGCGCGCCGCTGCCAACCCTTCCTTCATCATCGCGGACCCGCCCGAGGCGTGAACGTCGATGATGTACAGGCCGGGCCTCACGAGCGCCGCCATGGCGCGACCGACCGTGGCGGGGATGTCGTGAAGCTTGAGGTCCAAGAACACCTTTGCGCCGAGGGCAGCCACTTCACCGACGATGGCCGGCCCGCACGAGTAGAAAAGCTCCATCCCCACCTTGAACACGCTGATATCGGGCATGAGGCGTTTCGCCAACGAGAGCGCCTCTTGAGGAGAGCTCGTATCAAGAGCCACAATGACCTCGGTCTTCGTCTCCATGCTTGCCTTCCCTCCCTCCGCTCCTTTCGTTCCCGGTAGATCCGGCCTCCGGCACCCGTGGCACCTCCCCTTCACCCGTGGCGTAGCGCCTCGCACGCCCGACGAGGTCGGTCACCGCGCTCATGCCCTGGTCCACCAGGTAGGACCGGATGCCCTCGATAACGTCGAGACACGCCGTGGGCGAGATGAAGTTCCCGGTGCCAACCGCGACAGCCGCAGCGCCAGCGAGAAGGAACTCGACGGCATCCTGCGGCGAGCATATTCCACCCATGCCCACCACGGGAATTCTCACGCAAGACGCCACTTCCCACACGGCCCGCAACGCGAGCGGCCTTACTGCCGGGCCGGAAAGCCCCGCGAAAACCCGCGAGAATGCGGGCTTCATGCGTCGGGCATCGATGGCAGCGCCAAGATACGTGTTCACGCACGACACAGCGTCCGCACCCCCCATTTCAGCCGCCCTTGCCGCGCCTGCGATGTCGGCCACGTTGGGGGAGAGCTTTACTATGAGCGTTTTCGCGTTCGCCCGCCTGACCGCCGCAGTCACCTCGTACACCGCTTCCGGGTCGCCCGCGAAGGGCCGCCCGCCAGCGCGGATGTTGGGACAGGACACATTGACCTCGATTCCGTCGACCCCGGGCACGTCCTCCAGGTGAGACGCGAGCTCGCAAAACTCGGCGACCGAGTCGCCCGAGATGTTCACGATGACGGGCACGCCATACGCCGCGAGCATGGGCGCCTCGTCCCTCACGAACGCCGCGAGCCCCGGGTTCTGCAGGCCTACGGAATTGAGCAGCCCACACGGTGTCTCCCACAGCCTCGGGGGTGGGTTGCCTGCTCGAGGCCGAAGAGTCACGCCCTTCGTCACGATGGCTCCAAGCGCGGAGATGTCGAACAGGCGGGCGAACTCTCGCCCGAATCCGAATGTCCCCGACGCCGCCATCACCGGGTTTTTCATCTTGATCGAGCCGATGGTGACCGAAAGGTCAGGTCGTGCCATCGAGGTCCACCTCCCCCGACCAGAACACAGGGCCGTCAGCGCACACGCGAAGGTAAGCCGGTCGCCCCGCCCTGATCGCGGCTCGGCTCGCCTTCACAGCGCAACCGAGACATGCGCCGAGGCCGCACGCCATCCTTTCCTCCAGGCTTACCTGCACCGGCACGCCGGACGCTTGTCCAATTCTTGCCACCTCGCGAAGCATTTCCGTGGGGCCGCAGGCGCACGCGAGTGCCACGTCGTACGAGGCGAGCACGTCTCTGAATGCGTCGGTCACAAGACCCCGCTCACCAGCGCTCCCATCCTCGGTCACGACCCTCAGCGCCACACGCTCCTCGAACCGTCGCCCCGCCCGTTCGGAGGCCGTCTCCGTCTGCGCGACGGAGGACGGTGTGTTTCTGCTGGAGACCGTAGGAAGCATGTCAAGGCCCGCGAGGAATTCGCGGCTTCGCGCCCCAACCACGATCACGAGTGCCATACCGGAGCGAAAGAGCGCGTGGCCCAGCATGATCAAGGGCGCCACCCCCAGCCCCCCGGCCACGAGAGCGATCGTCGGCGCGGATGCTCCGTTGCCGGCGTTTGCCCCGCGGTTCGCTGCCCGCTCCCGGGCCAGCACATCCGCTTTCGGGATCTCGAACCCTCTCCCAAGCGGCCCGAGCACGTCAAGCTCTGTTCCCCGTGGCAGGGCCGCGAGGGCTCTCGTCGCCCTGCCCACTGTTTGATAGAGCACCGTGAACGTGCCGTCCTCCGGTTCCGTCAGACAAACGCTGAACGGGCGCCTCAAGAGCGGGTCGAGGGACGGGCCACGCAGTCGCACGTGAACGAACTGGCCCGGCACCGCATGACGCGCTATCTGGCGGTTTCCTAGCCGCATCCGGTAACACCCGGGGCCTACCATCTCGTTTTCGAGCAACACGGCCATTGACGCTGTGGGCGTGAGCTCTTGACACCCGGCTTTGCGAGCCATGGAAACCGCTCCTCTCTTCGTCTCGTCCGAGGCGAGGTCAGGACCAAACCGCGTCCTCTGGCGCGGTCCATATGTCCACCGAGCCTTCCTTCGCCACTATGGTCGCAACAACCTTGCCGAAAAGCCGCCGGCCCCCGAACGGTGTGTTGCGCGAAAGGGAAGCGGACCCGGACGGGTCCACCGTGAAACTCGCATCCGGGTCGACAACCGTGATATTCGCCGCCGCGCCGGGCACGATCCCGGGCCAGTCAAGCCCGAGGATCCTCGCGGGGGCGTACGACATCCTCTCCACGAGCTGGCCGAGGGTGAGGATGCCCGTCTTGACAAGCTCGGTGATGGCGAGAGGCAGAGACGTCTCCAGTCCGATCATTCCGAACGCGGCAAGCTCGTATTCCACTTCCTTCTCCTCCGCCGTGTGGGGCGCGTGGTCGGACGCAATCGCGTCTATCGTCCCGTCTGCAAGCCCCCGGCGCAGCGCCTCCACATCCCGTTCTGTTCGAAGAGGCGGGTTCACCTTAGTGTTCGTGTCGTAGCCCGCCGTTGCCGCGTCAGTGAGGGTGAAATGGTGCGGCGTGGCCTCACATGTCACCTGGACTCCCTTCTCCTTGGCGCGTCGCACGAGATCCACGGATCCGGCGGTGCTTACATGGGCGATATGGAGCCTGGCCCCGGTAAGCTCGGCGAGAAGGATGTCCCTCGCCACCATGGCCTCCTCGGCGGCGGCGGGGATCCCGGGCAGCCCCAGTCGCGTGGACCAATAACCTTCGTTGATGGCTCCGCCGGCGGAGAGCTCAACGTCCTCTGCATGGGATATCACGGGTATGCCGAACATGCTGGCGTACTCCATAGCGTACCGCATGACCCTGGAGTTCGCGACGGACCGCCCGTCGTCGGACAACGCCACCGCCCCGGCCTTGTGCAGCTCGCCCACCTCGGCGAGTTCAACGCCGCCGAGGCCTTTCGTGATGGCACCCACTGGCAGGACCCTGACATGGCCGGTCTCCCGGGCCCTCGAGAGCACGAACCTCACGGCCGCCCCGGTATCCAGGGGCGGATCCGTGTTCGGCATGCACGCCACAGCCACAAACCCTCCTCTCGCTGCGGCGAGGGTGCCAGTTTCGATGGTCTCTTCGTCCTCCCTGCCTGGCTCGCGAAGGTGCACGTGCATGTCGATGAGTCCCGGCAGCACCGTCTTCCCGCTCACGCCGAGTACCCGCGCGTCCCCTGGGCCGACGCAGCCGCCGAGGTCCGCGCCGACGGCGACAACCTTCCCTTCCTCTATGAGCACGTCCATAGTCCCGTCCAAGCCATTACGTGGATCCAGAACATGGCCTCCCTTAAGCACCAGTTTCACTGGGTTTCCCTCCTCCGGAAAGCAGATAGAGCACGGCCATCCGGCATGCGATGCCGTTCGTGACCTGCTCGTGGACGGCGGCGTTCTGACTCTCGGCGACCTCTTCGGTGATCTCCACCCCAAGGTTTGCTGGCCCCGGATGCAGGATCAGGACGCCGGGCTTGCACTTCTCTATCCTCCTGCGCGTGAGGCCATACATTTCCGAGTACTCGCGGATGCTCGGGAAAAGCCCCTTCTTTTGTCTCTCAAGCTGAAGCCTGAGGACGTTCACGACATCCGCGTCGGCCAGCGCCTCTGCGAGGTCACAGGTGACTTCGACGCCCATGCTAGAGATCTCGGGTGGGATGAGAGTCCTCGGGCCGCACACGGTCACGTGAGCGCCCAGTTTCGTGAGCCCCCATATGTTGGACCTCGCCACCCTGCTGTGCAGGATATCGCCGACGATGGCGACCTTGAGCCCCTCGATGCGCCCGAGACGTTCCCTGATGGTGAAGAGATCGAGGAGGGCTTGTGTGGGGTGTTCGTGGCGGCCGTCACCAGCGTTTATCACGGAGGCGCTCACCGTCCGGGCCACGAGATGCGGCGCGCCCGCCATCTGGTGGCGGATGACTATGAAGTTGGCGCCGAGGGCCGCAAGGGTCCTCGCGGTGTCTTTGAGGTTTTCGCCTTTCACCACACTGCTCGTGGACGTCGCGATGTTCGTGACATCCGCGCTCATCCATTTCCCCGCGAGTTCGAAGGATGTCCTCGTTCTCGTGCTCGGCTCGTAGAACAGGTTGACCATGGTCTTGCCCCGCAGCGTGGGCAGCTTCTTGATATCCCGCGTGAATATCTCCTTCATCGGCACAGCGGTATCCAAGATGAGCTCGATCTCCTCGCGTTCGAGGTATTCCAGACCCAGTAAGTCCTTCTGCCTGAGCGGCATCGGATACTTCCCCCTTTCCCTGGCGGCCACGTGCGGCACGTGGCACAGCGTGCGCGGCCCGGCACACAGACGCGACCCTGGTCTCGCGTATCCTGGCCGCCTCATGCCGCGCCTGTTCGGTACGTAGCTTGTCCCCCGGTGCTCCATGCCACCGATCCCCGTTCCAAAAGAGGCGCACGCAAAAGCCTCCCTGCCGGCTGCGCGCCGACAGGGAGGCAGTGCGTCGTACAAAGCGTGCCCGCTCATCTCCCCCCTTCCGGCCTCGCTGGACCCTTTTAAAGGGGTTCGCCCGATTTTAGTTGAGTTTGCGGTCTCTAAGACACCTCAGGCTCCTGTATCACGACCTCGTCCTTGCCGTCTACCTCCACCAGCCTCACGCTGATGATCTCCCTCCTAGACGTGGGCACATTCTTGCCCACGTAGTCGGGTCTGATCGGGACCTCCCTGTGACCGCGGTCGACTAGCACCGCAAGCTGAATGCGGGACGGCCGGCCGAGGTCCATGATGGCGTCAAGCGCCGCCCGGGCTGTCCGTCCCGTGAATATGACGTCGTCTACGAGGACGATGTCCTTTCTTGCGACGTCGAAGGGGATCTCCGTCTTGCGCACCTGCGGCTGCACGTCGATGGTGCTCAGGTCGTCCCTGTAAAGCGTGATGTC
Source organism: Betaproteobacteria bacterium (assembly GCA_050260395.1). Lineage (GTDB taxonomy): Bacteria > Bacillota > SHA-98 > UBA4971 > UBA4971 > UBA6256. Next base: position 9,800 of record JBLNCC010000010.1, on the reverse strand, counting down.
GAGAATGCCGACCGGGAGCCGCTTTCCTTCGATCTGCCTTATAGCTTCCGCAAGCCGCTCCGCGAGGGGAAAGCCCCTCGTTCTGATGCCCACAAGCGCGAGCCCCTCGGTGCCCCGGTTTTTCTCGAGGATCTCATGGGCTATGCGGACTATAGCGCGCCTCATCCCATCCGCATCCATGATCTGGGCCTTGTCCACCAACGTCACACGCTACACCTCCCGCCCCGCCCATGCAAAACCCGCGTTCCCGCTAGACTCGCAAGAAACCGCCCTTGCCTACCTGGCTTTCGCGGGTCCGGTCCCAGGTTGCTTCGCCCTGCCGGCCGCCGCGATATGGCGCTGCTGCCTCGCCCTCTCCCACATCCGCCACTCGAGCCATATGGGGCTTGCTATGAATATCGAGGAGTACGTGCCGGTGACAAGGCCGATAATGAGCGCGAGACTGAAATCCTTGATGCTGGCTCCACCGAAGAAGAAGAGCGCGAACACGGCAAGCAGCGTCGTTATCACAGTGTTCAACGACCGCGTCAGCGTCTGCAGTATGCTCTTGTTGGTGAGCTCCTCCAGGGTCTCCTTCTTCCGAAGCCTGAGGTTCTCGCGTATCTTGTCGAATATGACTATGGTGTCGTTGATGGAATACCCGATGATCGTGAGCACGGCCGCGATGAAGGGGCTATTCACCTGTCTCCCCATTAGGGCGAACGCACCTAGTACGATTATGGTGTCGTGTATGAGCGCGAGGACCGCTGCCACCGCGAACTTAAACTCGAATCGAACAGACACGTATATGATTATCCCGATCCACGATATCACGACCGCCGTGAGAGCCCGGCTCAGAAGCTCCCTTCCGATGACTCCCTCGACCATCTGGGATTCGATGACGCTGACCTGGCCTATTCTCTGGGACAGGGTCGCCACGATCCGCCCGACCTGCTCATCATTGAGGGGTCGCCCTCCGACCTGCGCCCTCACCTGCACGTCGTTGGTTCCCCCTATAGGCTGGACCACGGCCTTCCGGAGATTCATGTCCGCAAGCTCCCTGCTCGTGAGCGCCTCGGAAACCTCGCTCGCCGTGACTGGCCTTTCGAACCTGAGCCTGAGGAGCGACCCGCCGGTGAAGTCAACCCCGAGGTTCAGGCCGCGCGCGAGAAGCGCGATGATCCCGCAAGCCACGAGTATCCCTGATATGGCAAGGAACAAGCGCCTCTTGCCTATTATATTCACGGTTCCAACCTCCTTACGCGCCGAAGTACCTTGCGTATCTCTCGGGGTTCCGATCCACCACGGCGGTTATGAGAATCCTCGTGACAACTATCGCCGTGAACATGCTAGCGATTATGCCGAGCCCAAGCGTCACCGCGAAGCCCCTCACGGCGCCCGTCCCGTACACATACAGCACGCCAGCGGTGATAAGCGTGGTCACGTTGGAGTCGAGTATGCAGCCGAAAGCCCGCGTGAACCCCGCCTCAATGGCCGCCCGCAGGCGTTTTCCACCCCGCATCTCCTCCTTGATTCTCTCGAAAATGATCACGTTGGCGTCGACCGCCATGCCCACCGAGAGAATGAGACCCGCGATGCCCGGCAGCGTGAGAACCGCGTGAATAGCCGCCAGCGCCGCGAGGACGATGAGACCGTACACGCCGAGCGCAATGTCCGCCATGATCCCCGGTAGCTTGTACACCCCGAGCATGAACAAGACCACGAGCCCCGCGCCTATGACGGCAGCAACCTTGCTCTGGTCGATGGATTCCCTTCCGAGCGTCGGCTCGAGGACTTCGCTATGAAGAAGGTCCAGCGGCACGGGCAGAGCGCCCGCGCGAAGCATCATGGAGAGGTCCTTGGCCTTGTCCATGCTGCCGATGCCGGTGATCTGGCCCTTGTCTTTGATGACGCTCTGTACCACGGGCGCGGACAGAAGCTCTTCGTCAAGGTATATCGAAATCGGGCGGCCGATGTTCTCGCGGGTCGCCTTCTCGAACTTCTTGGCACCTTCGCTCGTGAGTTCGAAATGCACCGCTGGGCGACCGTACTCATCCGAGCCCGCCGTCGCGTTCTTAAGGTCGTTACCGGTCATTATGACGTTTCCCTGCTCATCCCTGAACTCGAGCTGGGCCGTCCTGCCGATGACCTCTCTCGCCCTCTGCGGGTCCTTCACCCCGGCCAACTCGACGACGATCCGCTTCGCCCCTTGCCGGTAAATGGCTGGCTCGGACACACCGAGCTGGTTGACTCTTCTTTCGATGACTTCCTTGGCACGTGCCACAGCATCCTCGTCGGCCTTCACTGTGTCGGTGTCCCTCGCCTCAAGCACCATCCGGGTGCCCCCCCGGAGGTCGAGGCCGAGGTTCATGGGCAGCTTGTAAATAACCACAGCGCATGCCACGCACAACGCAGCGATGCCAACGAGCTTCCAGAGGGTTCCTGACCTCATGAATCCGGCTCCTCCTTTGCCCGCCCAGACTGACACAACCACATTATATGGATTGGATTGGGGCTTGTCAACGAAACCGGGCGGCTCGGCGACTCAACGGCCCATGGGCCAACATTTCGGCTCGCGCCACTACAGTAGCTTGGCGCCGTTTATCTCAAGCTTGAAATGGCACCGCAAGAATTGGGCGGCCCGTCTGCACATCACCATTCTTGCCAGGAAGATCTCAAAGTAGTCCATGACAGGCGATATATCGGTGTCGATCTCGAGTTCCAGAGTCACGGTGCGGGCATGGGCGTCCACCCTTATGAACGACCTCAGGACGGCGTAGTTCACACGGTCGTGGATCTCGAACGTCGCGGGGTCGGCATTCCGTACTCTGGACCGGTGCACGTCTGACTTATCAGCCAGGATGAGGGCCGCAGCCACGGCGTTCACCGCCTGCCCCACCTCTTCCTCATGATTCCCGATAGCGCCCGCCACAGTTGCGACCTCGGCGGGGTCCATGCCGGCCTTGAGGAGGACCATGGTGGCAAGTGCCGCTCCCACAGACCCGTGGTGATCCCGCCCCGCCATGTTGCCGATATCGTGCATGTATCCGGCTATGGCGGCAAGCTCCGCCTCTCTATTGGGGTGCCCGAGTCGCTCCAGGATGTTCCGAGCTATCGTAGAGACCAGGGACGCGTGCCGCACTCCGTGCTCAGTAAAGCCCATCGCACCAAGGTGCTCATTGGCCTTCTCCACGAAGACCCTCACCTCTGGTATTCTCCTGACATCGTCGAGCGTAAGGGCCATCTTCGCGCCTCCAGTTCACAAGAATCCGGCTGCCCACCCCGGGTCCAGTGCGCAAGCCCGCAGCCTTGCCGGGCCAGTCCATGGCGGGTTCGTGTGAGTGCGGCGAGCTTGCACGGATTCACGGCCCCATCGCATAGAATGCCGGGCGCCGCATGCCGGTATGCTCACGCGGGGTTGCAAGCCCGAAACGCCGGAAGTCCACCGCTGACGGCCTGCAGCATGACGGCGTCGCGACACGACCGTCGGCGCACGGCAAGAGGCCGCGCGCAAGCGCACGTGTCCGACTGCGTCCGCAAGGCCGCTGCTGCCGCTAGCCTCGCGCGGGCGGTTTTCACCATGCGGACCTTGACGGATGTGACGCAGCACCCTCCGGGGACATAGACTGTATCGGGAAAGGAAGGATCGACCCACCTGCCGCCAGCAAGTCTCCGAGCTCTGGAGGGAGGGAGATGGCGAAGCCGGTCACCGTAGGTGATTTCGTCACCAGGAAATCTTACGATGGCGACGTCATCTTCAAGGTCGTCGCCGTCCAGGGGGAGAGCGCCTTGCTTCGCGGGGTTCTGCTCAGGATCATGGCTGACGCCCCCACAAGCGATCTCGTCAGAATCGAGCCGGAGCGTGCCCTCTTGGCACTGCGCTCTCTTGAACGCTTTGAGAGGAAGACGGGTTAGAGCCACGATGAGTTTCATGAAAGGGGTGGTTTGAGGCATGCGGAGCATCACCAGGGAAGACCTCATGCAGCTCGAGCAGTACATCAAGACGCTTCCTCCTAAGGACAAAGAGCCGCACACCCTCGCGAGCCCGCAGCAGCTCACGTTCGTCCTCGCGAGGGCCACGTGGTTCAGGCAGCAATCCCCGGAAGGCAGCGGGGTGCTTTGGATTGCCTCCACGGATTCAGGATATGTCACTGCCAACGTGAGTGAGACCTTCGTCGCGAACTGGGGCCCGGTGATCATGGCCGCTGACCAGCTGTGGTTGGGGGTCGACGCGAACTCCGTTATCATGCTGTGGCAGCCCGGGGCTACCTTCTAGCCTAGCCCGACCCGCCCACCCGAGAGCAACAGCGAAAGCTCGCCGCGCTACCCTTTGCCCCGGTCGCAGGCCTGCGCGCAATGGCACGCCCCCGGGAGAGGTGAAACCTTTCCCGGGGGTAACAGCCCGAGCGCACCGCGCGTCACTGGCCGGCGAGCTCCGGCTCTTTGTCCTTTGCTGGCTCGCCCTTCCCCAGCACGGCACCAACGGCGGCACGTGTGGTCTTTATGCGCACCTTATCCGCTATTTCGAGGATCAGCGAGTCCTCTTTCACGTCCACGATCTGGCCGTATATGCAGCCCACTGTGATGACGTAATTGCCCTTGCGCAGAGAGTTGAGCATCTCGCGCCTCTTCTTCTGCTGAATCTGTTGAGGCCTGATGAAGAAGAAGTAGAATACGGCGAACATGAGCACTAACATCAGAAGACTCGACACAAGCGACCCTTGTTGTGCGGGCATCGACTTCACCTCTGCCTTATGGTATTCCCAACACAGTTTTCCGGCAATGTCTCATTTACTTCCACAGAGGTTTCCAATCTCCTGCACCGTTCCCTTGAAAGCCCCGGCGACGATGGACGCCCGAATGCCACGCATGAGGCGTATGAGGAAATAGAGGTTGTGGTAAGACACAAGCCGCAGCCCGAGCATCTCTCCGGCTTTCAGGAGGTGGCGAATGTAGGCTCGCGTGTAATTCCGGCACACCTTGCAGTCGCACTCCGGATCCAGTGGCGAGAAATCACGGGCGTACGCCGCGTCCCTGACAATGATCCTCCCGGCGGCGGTGAACGCGGTCCCGTGCCTCGCTACCCGCGTGGGCAGGACGCAGTCGAACATGTCGATGCCCCGGCTCACGCCCTCGATGAAATCCTCTGGCGTCCCCACCCCCATGACGTACCTGGGCTTGTTCTCGGGCAGGTGCGCGCAAGCGTGCTCGAGCGCTTCAAGCATGAGCTCCTTCGGTTCGCCCACCGAAAGGCCGCCTATCCCGTAGCCGGGGAAATCCATCTCAGCCAAGGCTTTCGCGCTCTCTTCACGCAGGTCCGGAAAAACGCCACCCTGTACGATGCCGAAGAGGGCCTGGTCTTCCCGCCTGTGCGCGGCCTTGCACCTCTTCGCCCACTCCGTCGTCCGGCGCATGGCGTCCTTCACGTAACCCCGGTCCGCCGGGTAGCGCACGCACTCGTCGAAGGCCATCGCGATGTCCGCCCCGAGCGCCTCCTGGATGGCGACAGCTTTCTCGGGCGAGAGAAAGTGCCTGGAGCCGTCGATGTGCGACCTGAACTCCACCCCGTCGTTGGTCACGCTTCGCAAGTCCGCGAGGCTCGCGACCTGAAACCCGCCGCTATCGGTGAGTATGCCCCTATGCCAGTCCATGAAGGAGTGAAGACCGCCCGCCTCGCGCACGACCTCGGCCCCGGGCCTGAGGTAGAGATGATAGGTATTCGCAAGGATGATTTCCGCGCCTATCTCCCGCAGCTCTTCCGGGGACATGCCCTTGACGCTGCCCTGGGTGCCCACGGGCATGAACACCGGTGTTCGTATGATTCCGTGGGGCGTCACGATCTCTCCCGCGCGCGCAAAACCCCGCGATGCTCGCGCCACCACTCTAAACGTCATCGGCAAAGAACGATCTCCTCCATGCGACCGCAGCAACATTCACCCAACTGAACGGCCTCCCGTAACCAGCACCCTCACAGAAGGAGCATCGCGTCTCCAAAACTGAAGAACCGGTACCTTTCCTTCACGGCGAGCTCGTAAGCGGACATGACCCTGTCATAGCCGCCGAAGGCGCACACGAGCATGAGCAGCGTCGAGCGGGGAAGGTGGAAATTCGTGACGAGGGCGTCGACTACCTGAAACCGGTAACCCGGATAAATGAACTTGGTTGTCCACCCGCTGGAGGGAAGGACGCTGCCGTCATCGCACGTTCGCAACGACTCGAGCGTCCGCACGGTTGTCGTGCCCACCGCGAACACTCTCCCGCCGGCCCGCCTGGTCTCTGTCAGCACCCTTGCGGCATGCTCGCTCACTGTGAAGTACTCGGCGTGCATCACGTGCTCCTCTACCGTCTCCACTTTCACCGGACGGAACGTACCCAATCCAACGTGGAGGGTGACGTAGACGATCCGGACCCCTTTCCCCTCCACCCTCTGGAGGAGCTCGCGCGTGAAGTGAAGCCCGGCTGTGGGCGCAGCCGCTGAAGCCTGCTTCGCGCGGTCGGCGTACACCGTCTGGTACCTCTCGGGGTCGGCTATCTCCTTCTTGATATAGGGTGGGAGCGGTACGCGACCGATTTCCTCGACAACGCGATCGAAATCCCCGTCTGAAAGGAACCGCACAACCCTCCCGCCCGCGGGGGTCTTGTCAAGCACATCAGCCACGAGACGTCCGCCGAAGGAGAGTCTCGTGCCCGGCATCGCCCTTCTACCGGGTTTCACCAAAACCTCCCATAGTTCGGCGCCGCCCTCGCGCCCGCCTTCGCACGCATTCCCCTCATCGTGTCGGGGTTCACAACGGAGCTTGCCCTCGCTCCCACCGCCATCCGGGCCGCTCACCTTGGAAAGGAGGAGCAACTCGACCCTGCCGCCCGTCCCCTCGCGCTTGCCGACGAGCCGTGCCTTCATGACGCGAGTATCGTTGAGCACCAGGGCGTCCCCGCTCGCGACGTAGTTGACGATGTCACGGAATGACCTGTGCTCTATCTCCCCGTGTCGCGGCACGACCATGAGCCGCGACTCATCCCGCCGCTCCAAAGGTTCCTGTGCCACGAGCTCCTGCGGCAGGTGGAAATCAAAGTCCGCAACCCTCATGCCCCTGGCTCGCTCCCCGCCAACGGCGCGCGGGACATGTCAGCTCCGGTGAAGGCCCCCGGCAGCAGGTCGGCCGCGGCAGCCACCCTCACGTCGCCCTTGAGGTTCGACATGATCACCTGAATGGCGGGACCGAATTCCACGAGCACCTGCCTGCATATGCCACACGGCGCGCACGGGCCTTCGGTGTCCGCCACAATGGCGATGGCGGAGAACTCCCGCTCGCCTTCGGATACCGCCTTCGCCACCGCGCACCGCTCGGCGCATACCCCCGCCGGATATGAGGCGTTTTCAACGTTGCAGCCAGTGTACACCCGGCCGCTCCGCCCGAGAAGCGCCGCTCCCACTTGAAAACGCGAGTAAGGCGCGTACGCCCGCTCCCTCACACTTTTCGCCAGCTCGATGAGGGTGCCTTGGTCCATTCAGATCCCTCCGACATTTGCTTACCGTCCGTCGTACGCCGCCAAAGTAACCGTGGCTTCGTCCGTCACATCGATCTTCTTGCCGTCTCGCGCGAACCTGGCTTCGATGTCCGCGAGTGCCCGTCTGAGCGCCTTCGGATCCCCAACCGCCTTGATAACCACCGGATTCACGGGGATGGGCTTTTGGTTTACGAGTATGACCGGACCCGCGCACCTCACGGACGACTGCGCGACGATGCGTTGGCCGCCCACCTCTGCCCCACGAGCGCCCGCATCGAAGAGGAGGTTCAGGATCTCCTTGATATCCCTCTCGTGAACGATCTCCCGGCTTCGATAGCCGTCCTCGGCATCATACGCCCGCACGACCACCCCCGGCCCTATGAGCTCCGCCATGCCAGCAGCTTCGCGCATCCTCACGAGCTCCTCGCGCTGCGCCCTGACCTCCTCCTGCAGCCTCTGGATGTCCTGGCGCACCTGCCTTTCCTGTTCGCCCTTGGACCACGAAGCAAACCCGGCACGTGCGAAGCTGATGGCCTCCTGCACGTCTCCCGCCTCGGTGCAGAGCGCCCTCGCCACCTCAGCTGGGCTTGCAGCAAGCCCAATTGCGGCGTCCAGGCGCGAGAGCGCGTCATTCACGTACGGCACATCCTCCACATCAGCCTTCCGGGCGACGGACCGGAGATACACCGCCACAGCGTATCCGCCGCGTCGAACCATCTCCAGGTCGTCCATTTCGCCGGGAAAGCGGAAAAGCGACATCCTCCGCGCGAGAGCCACGGTATCAAGCACGATGAGAATCGCGGCACACACGAGAAGGAGCCGCAGGATGCGCCCGCGGCCCTCGCAGCGCTCGCGTCCCCCTGAGCTCGAGAGGGTTTGGAGGATCAACGCCTACTGGCCCTCCTTCCGAAAAGCGCTGAGCACAATGTTATCCTGTCTCTCGATCTCCACGCGTATGCCCCACGGCTTCAAGCTGTTGGTGATGAGCTCGAGGCTGCTCGAGAGGAGCTCGGGGTCCCCTACGGCGCGGATGGTAACGGGGTTCACCGCGATGGGTTGCTGGTTGACGAGGAGCAATGGGCCCGCGCTCCGTATAGACGACGTCGCCACCAATCTCTGGCCTCCCACCTCCACGCCGGATGCGCCTGCCGCGAACAACTCGTTGACCATGTCCCTGATGTCCCTTTCTTGGACGACGTCCTCTCTCGAGTGCCCGCCCGGAGCGTCATATACCCTCACGACTATGCCCTGACCCTCGAGCGGGCTGTAGCCCGCGGACCGTCTCAGGGTCTCGAGCGCCGACCGAATGTTGTCGAGCTCGGTCTGAAGCAGCTTCAAAGCGTCCTGGGTCGTTCTCGGGGCGATCAGAGACGCCTTGCCGTTTAGAACCTCCACCTCAACAGGCCCGGAGAGAGCCGTAAGGGTGGGCTCAGCTCGAAGCGTCGCGGTCGTCTCGGGCGACAGCGTGGCGCCATTCGCCTCCACGGTCACCTGGCCGTCCTTGCCGCGCGCAACAGTGATAACGGTTTTCTCCGTGACGCTCCGTATCGCGGGATCCTGGCTCACGATCGAGAGAACGAGCTCTCGCCGCTGGTTCTCCTCCTCGCGGGCTATCACGTCCTGCACAGCCCGGCCGTAAGTCGTGATGGCCGACGCGATCTCGTCGCCGCTTACCGCCTGTTCTATCTCAAACTTGAATTTAGCGAGGGCGTCCCTCACCGCCGAGTTCCTTGCAAGGCCTGAACTCGTGCAGGTGGACTCGTAGTACTCGGCAAGGGCCCGCGCGCCACCACGCACTATCTCGGTCTCGCTGATCTCCCCAGGAAATCTCAGGAGGTCGAGCGATCGCGCCAGCATGGCCACGTTTGCGGCCATCAGTATAACAAGTGCTGCTATGAGCGTCCTCATTCCAGCACCCGAAGGGTCCCGCACGTTAGAAACCTCCCTGTTCCGGTCCCAACACATTATACCAGAAAAGCCCCGCCGTATCCACAAAACAGGGAAGCCTGCCACAATCCGGCAGCGTTCCTGAGCCCGCACTCAGGCAAGACGGAGGAGCGCCCGGGCGACCGCGAGCAGCTTCGGCCCGAGGATCGCGACACCGACCACCGTCGCCCATGCCGCGCTCACGAGCACCGTTCCCGCGGCTATGTCCTTCACCGTCTTAACCCGGGTCTCCCAGGTCGGACAAGCTATGTCGCACATGAGTTCGAAAGCGGTGTTGGCGAGCTCGCATATGAGCACCAGGGCAACGGCAAGGGCGAGGCATGCAAGCTCGATCGCTGACACGCGGAGCACGGCCGCGGGGGCCC
>JBLNCC010000009.1:0-2731 GCA_050260395.1 Betaproteobacteria bacterium | reverse complement strand
ACGGGAAACCGCCCGAGCGGCAACGCGAGGGAGCACCGCAGGGAAAACCAGCCGGACCTCAAGCCACAATATTTACCCGGGGTGCTACCGCCTGCCTGGAACGTTTTCGAGGTGATACCGTTCTTGGACCAACGTCTCGCAAGAGCTGTGTCCATTGGTTTGACAACCTTCTTCCTCGCAATATCGGTCAATTTCGTGTCCAAGATTCTCCTGGGTCGCGTCGGGTTGGTTCTTGGACTTTTTGTTCTGTTAGGCATAGTTTTCATCGGCGTCATATTCGATGTGCTGGGCACGGCCTCGACCGCCGCCAAGAAACAGCCCTTCCACGCGATGGCCGCGAAGAAGGTCTACGGTGCCCACCAAGCGCTGCGCATAGTTCGGTCCGCCGACCGCGTGGCCAACTTCTGCAACGATGTGGTGGGCGACATGGCCGGCACGGTGAGCGGCGCGGTTGGAGCGAGCATAGTCGTACAGCTCATGACGGTCATGCCCTCTAGCGTGAGCGAGACTTTGGTAAGCACGGTGGTGATAGGTCTCATCGCCGCGCTCACCGTCGGGGGCAAGGCATGGAGCAAGAACATGGCCGTGAACGACGCCGAGAGGATCGTGCTCGCGGCTGGGAAGGTCATAGCCGGGATCGAGTCCGTCACCGGGCTCACGTTCTTTCGTGGCGGAAAGGAGAACCATCGTCGGCACACGCGTCCCGAGGCCGACGGCCCGGGGCGACAAAACCACGGCCGGAAATCGAAATCGAGAGATAATGAGAGGTAACAAGGGTGGCAAGGCTCCTTGACCGTTTGGATCTACCGCACGACTTGAAGCGGCTCTCGCCGCAAGAGCTCGAGCAACTTGCGTCGGAGATCCGCGAAGAGATCATAACCACAGTGGCAAAGACCGGCGGGCACCTGGCGCCGAGCCTCGGCGCCGTTGACCTAGCCATTGCGCTGCACGCGGTCCTGGACAGCCCGAGAGACAAGATCGTCTGGGACGTCGGCCACCAGGCATACGCTCACAAGATCCTCACCGGACGCCACACGGCGTTCGGCAGCCTCAGGCAGTTCGGGGGCATAAGCGGGTTCCCCAGGCGCGACGAAAGCCCCCACGACGCTTTCAATACCGGCCATTCAAGCACTTCCATCTCGGCGGCGCTCGGGATCGCGAAGGCCCGCGACCTCAAAGGCGAACATTTCACGGTCGTGGCGATCATCGGCGACGGCTCGCTCACTGGAGGCATGGCCTTTGAAGCCCTGAACCATGCGGGCCATTTGAAGACCGACCTCATCGTAGTGCTGAATGACAACGAGATGTCGATATCCCCCAACGTGGGCGCGCTCGCCTCTTACCTGGCCAGACTGCGAACAGAGCCACGCCTTCTGAAACTGCGTCAGGACATCGAGCGCATACTCGAGGGGGTTCCACGCATCGGCAAAGATCTTGCCGAGAGCGTGAGGCGGCTCAAAGGAAGCGTCAAGTACCTGGTAGTCCCGGGTATGCTTTTTGAGAATCTGGGCTTTACTTACCTCGGGCCGCTTGACGGCCATGACATCCCGTCCATCATGCGCACCGTTGAGGACGCGCGGGCCAAAGGCGGCCCGGTGCTCATCCACGTGGTTACGAAGAAGGGGCGCGGCTACCCACCTGCTGAGGCCGACCCCAGGAAGTTCCATGGCGTGGGCGAGTTCGACGTGGGCTCGGGGGAGCTCTTGCGGTCGCCGGGACCGCCCACTTACACCCAGGTGTTCGGCGAGACTCTTGCCAAGCTTGCGTCAAGCGACCCGCGGATAGTGGCCATAACGGCCGCGATGCCTGACGGCACGGGGATAGACGCCGTTGCGCGGCTTCATCCGGACCGCTTCTTCGATGTAGGCATCGCGGAGCAGCACGCTGTCACGCTAGCCGCGGGGCTGGCGAGCCAGGGCTTTATCCCGGTGGCCGCGATCTATTCCACCTTTCTTCAGAGAGCCTACGACCAAATCGTTCACGACGTGGCCCTGCAAGGGCTCCACGTGGTGTTCGCGGTGGATAGGGCGGGGCTCGTTGGAGAGGACGGCCCCACCCATCACGGGGCATTCGACCTTGCGTATCTCAGGAGCGTCCCAGGGATGACGGTAATGGCGCCCGCCGACGAAGCGGAGCTCGTCGCCATGCTTTCGGCGGCTCTCGCCATGGATGGGCCTGTGGCCTTGAGATACCCGAGGGCCCAAGGTTGGGGAGACGCCGCTCTCAGGCCGCCCCGCCCCGTCGAGCACGGCAAGGGCGTCCTCATTCGCGATGGCGACGACGTAGCGATCGTCGCCATCGGCAGCATGGTTTATCCGTCGCTTCAGGCGGCCACGCTTCTCGAGCGGAGGGGAATAAACGCTGCCGTGGTGAACGCAAGGTTCGCCAAACCCGTCGACGAGGACCTTCTCTCGTACGTGGCCGACCGCTGCGGGCGCATGGTAGTGGTCGAGGAGGGAACACCGGTAGGTGGATTCGGAAGCGCGGTGGCCCAGATGATCGCGCAGCGTGGCAGCGCGGAACATCCCGTCGCATTCCGGCACCTTGCGCTACCGGACGCCTTCGTGCAACACGGACCAAGAGAGACGCTTCTCGCTGCGTGTGGGCTCACGCCGACCCACATTGCGAGGGCTGCGGCAGATCTCTGCGAGTGTAACCCAGACGTGATGCGGATGCGGCGGGGCACTCCTCCCATAGACTCGGGCGAGCTGGCGGCAGGGGTGGAGGTGAC
>JBLNCC010000008.1:0-17686 GCA_050260395.1 Betaproteobacteria bacterium | reverse complement strand
TGCAACACCGGCAACCCGACAACTACTGGAAATGGGGCAAGGACTAACGCATCCTCACATAGGTCCTGCAGTCATAAGGAGGTGGACGAATTGGAGGTACGTAGGGCGATCATCAGCGTTCACGACAAGACCGGCGTGGTGGAGTTTGCAGGCGCCCTCTCGCGGTTGGGCTACGAGATCGTGTCCACCGGGGGCACCGCGGCCGTTCTGGAGCAAGCCGGCGTGCCCGTAAAGGGGGTGTCGGACCTGACAGGCTTTCCTGAGATCCTCGGAGGCCGGGTGAAGACCCTTCATCCCGCGGTGCATGCCGGGATACTCGCGCGGCGGACGCCCCAGCACGAGGACGAGCTCCGGCGGCTGGGGATCGGGTTCATCGACATCGTGGCGGTGAACCTCTATCCGTTCGTGCAGACTGTGGCAAGGCCCGATGTCCCCCTTGAGGAGGCCGTTGAGAACATCGATATCGGCGGCCCGACCATGGTGAGGGCGGCGGCCAAGAATTTCGAGCGCGTCACGGTCGTGACCAATCCCGCGAGGTACGCGGGCGTCGTATCGGAACTTGAGCAGCGCGGGGAGGTATCGCTCGCCACACGGATGCGCCTCGCGGTGGAAGCTTTCCGGCACACGGCGGAGTACGACCATGCCATAGCGAGGTTCCTGGGCCGGGCCGCCGGTTCGGACGATGGCCCGTTCGGTGACCCCTTATGGGTGCGGGGCACAAAAGTGCTCGACCTCCGCTACGGCGAGAACCCTCACCAGAGCGCAGCTTTCTACGCTGTCGAGGGCCTGGGGGCGGCCGCGGGGAGGAGAGGCCTCGCCGGCGCGCGTCAGCTGCAGGGCAAACCGCTTTCGTTCAACAACATCCTCGACGCGGACGCTGCGCTCCGGATCATGAAGGAATTCAAGGAACCCGTCGCCGTGGTCATAAAGCACACCAATCCCTGCGGCGTGGCGGTGGGGAACGACCTCGCCAGCGCGTACGTGAAGGCTCGCGAGGCTGACAGCGTGTCCGCCTTCGGGAGCGTGGTGGGCCTCGGCGGAATCCTCACCGAGGAAGTAGCCAGCAAGCTCGTGGAGACGTTCGTGGAGGTCGTCCTCGCATGGGGCGTTGAGGACGATGCGCTCCGCGTCCTCGCGACGAAACGTAACATGCGGGTGCTCGTGATCCCGCGGGATGGTCCCGCGAGCGCCGCCGCGCGGGGAGTGGACGTCCGCTGGGTGGACGGAGGCTTCCTCGTTCAGGAGGCGGACGCCGCCACAGATGATGCCGACCGCGACGTTCGCGTGGTGACGGCGAGAAGGCCCAGCGTCCAGGAGGCGAGATGGCTCCTCCATGCGATGCGCGTGGTGAAGCACGTCAAATCCAACGCCACCGTGTTCTGGAAGGACGACGCCACCGTCGGAGTCGGGGCGGGGCAGATGAACCGCGTTGGCTCAGTGAGGATAGCGGCGGAGCACGCCGGACCGAACGCCCGTGGCGCCGTTCTGGCGTCCGATGCCTTTTTCCCGTTCCGGGACGGCATCGACGAGGCCGCGAAGGCCGGCGTGACGGCCATCATCCAGCCGGGCGGGTCTGTCAGGGACGAGGAATGCATCGCCGCCGCGAACGAGCACGGGATCGCCATGGTGTTTACCGGGATTCGGCATTTCAGGCACTAACCGGGGCTGCAGGAATGCTTGCTGCTCTTGTGAGGGGGGCGCGGGGACCGACCGCGCGAGAGACACCGAAGCTGGCCCGTCGGCCCTCGCCCGGCAGCCACCCGGGAGGAGCGGCGATCGGCGCATGCCGGCTTGCAGGCCACCTGACTTCCGGGTTATGCGAGACACATCAATGGGGTGATGAAGGTGAAGCGTGACGGTCTTCGCGTGCTCGTTGTCGGGCAGGGAGGAAGGGAGCACGCGCTCGTGTGGAAACTCGCCTCGAGCCCCCGGGTCGCGGAGGTTTACGCCGCACCTGGCAACCCTGGCATAGCGAGGCTCGCCTCTTGCGTGCCTATTGGCGTAACCGACGTCGCGGAGCTTTCGCGATTCGCCATGGACCGACGCGTGGACGTCACCGTGGTTGGGCCGGAGGCGCCTCTCGCCATGGGGTTGGCGGACGAGTTCGCCCGGCTTGGGCTCGCGGTGTTCGGGCCCGCGCGCCTGGCTGCTGAGATCGAATACAGCAAAGCATGGGCGAAGGAGTTCATGAGGAGGAATGGGATCCCCACCGCGGATTACCGCATCTTCCGCGACGAGGACGCGGCCATCGACTTCATCCGACGGCACGGTGCCCCCGTGGTCGTAAAGGCGGACGGCCTCGCCGCTGGGAAAGGGGTCATCGTCGGAACGACGCGTGACGAAGCTGAAAACGCTGTCCGGGCCGTGGCGTCGCTGAGATCGGGACGGGGTATCGTGGTGGAAGAGTTTCTTGCCGGGCGGGAAATGAGCTTTTTCGCGGTCACGGACGGCAGGGCCGCGGTCCCGCTCCTCCCGGCGAGGGACCACAAACGCGCCGGAGACGGCGATGTCGGCCCCAACACCGGTGGAATGGGCGCGATAGCGCCTGCTCCGGAGTCCAGCGGGCCCCTCGAGTCCAGGATCATGACGGAGATCATCGGGCCCGCAGTTCGGGGTTTGGCGGAGGAGGGGCGCAGGTACGTGGGCGTGCTTTACGCCGGGCTCATGCTCACGCTGTCGGGGCCGAAGGTTCTCGAGTTCAACGCGAGGCTTGGAGATCCAGAGACGCAGGCCGTCCTTCCCCTGTTGGACTCGGACGTCGTTGACATCATAGAGGCCGCCGTGGAGGGCGATGCTCTCGGCTCTGGGCCGGTGCGGTGGCGTCCGGGGGCGAGCGCGTGCGTAGTCGTGGCGTCCGAAGGGTATCCGGGCCGGCCGACCACGGGTGATGAGATCCACGTCGACGAAGAGAGCGCCAAGGCTGAAGGCCTTCTTCTGTTTCACGCCGGCACGAAACGCGACGCCGAGGACCGCCTGGTCACGTCGGGTGGCCGCGTGATGAACGTCGTGGCCACCGCGGGGTCCGTTCGGGAGGCTGCCGCTCGTGCTTACGAAGGCGTGCGGCACGTGAGGTTCCGCGGGATGTGGTATCGCGGGGACATCGGGCGGGCCCGAACTACGTAAGGGTGCGTTGGTCATTCCCGCGGTGTCAGCGGTTGCCGGGTTGCCGCTGTTGCACTTGAGGACGGCGCCCCAAGCGGTGTGCGCTTCGCCAAAACCCGGCCCGTGAGGCCAATGGCCGGATTTTGACACCCCTCGTGCGATCACCGGCGGCCTCTCGCAAAAGCCGGGGGCGTTTTCATACCGCGACTTAGTGCCGACCACGGATTCGCAAAAGCCCCACCGGGCATGATAATCGTGGAAACCTCGTGCATGGAGATGGTCGGTCGCGTCATGGTCGGCGACGCTTGGAAAACGCAGGAACCAATAAAACCCGCCCACGCGGCGAAGGAAACAGAGGAAGCCAGGGAGGTTTTAGCTGTCGAAGCCACCAAACCCCGGGGTACTCCGCGCGGGCGGGAATCCTCGTCCCAAAAAGCCCAGGTGAAGGGCGTTCACGCACACGGAACAGCCAAGGCCCGCAAGACTGAGATGACCCACAAGACCCGTTGACACTGCCACTGGGCCGCGGCATCAGGCCGGGCCCGGCCCGACGCGGGCCTCTCTTTAGGCTGTACATCAGCCCCGCCAGAAAAACCGGGGAGCGTTTCGGCCAGTATACCAGGATTCTACCATAACTGGTGCGGCGCGTCTATCCCCGGATCTCATGAATTCCCCTTCATGTCCCACAAGGATCGCGATCGAGGGTGTGCGCCCACACTCCATGGCGGCGCAGGCATGCTGCCGAATACCGGGCGGGTGCCGAAACATGGGCACTGTGGCGCCTTCCATAGTCTACGTGTAGCCCACGGGAAACCACGACTTTGATACGGTTTTCTCCCGCAGTTCCCGCGTGCGTACGGCACGTACTTTGCTTATAATAGTGAGTTGTCGGGTGCCGGCCGTTGGCAGCGCCTGAGGGTGTCGCATGTTGCAGGCGCGAGCAAGATGACAAGCGGCCTCGGCGCGTCGCAGCGGGCAGGCTCCAGTTCGTCCGAGTGCGCACGAGAGTGGTAATGTGCGGGGGTGAACGGGGTGAAGGGATGCAAATACGGGACTCATCGCGTGATCGAGCCGAAAGGGGTGCTGCCACAGGCAGCGTGGAAGATCGATAACACGATGGTGCCTTACGACAATGAGATCCTCGTCGACGTCGATACGCTGAACATCGATGCGGCCAGCTTTACGCAGATCCAGCAACAGGCTGCGGGTGACGAGGACGAGATGAGGCGAATCATGCTGGATATCGTGAGGGAGCGGGGGAAACATCACAATCCAGTCACCGGCTCTGGGGGAATGTTCACCGGCACCGTCCGCGAGGTCGGCCGGGAGCTTGCGGGAAGGGTTGGCTTGAAACCGGGCGACCGGATAGCTAGCCTGGTTTCGCTCTCGCTCACACCCCTCGTGATCGAGGAGATCCTTGAGGTACGCAGAGACACGGATCAAGTCAGGATCCGGGGCCAGGCCATTCTCTTTGAGAGCGGCGTCTGGACGGTGCTTCCACCCGACATGCCCCCTTCTCTTGCCCTTGCGGTGCTCGACGTCGCCGGGGCTCCGGCTCAAACCGCGAAGCTCGTGAAGCCTGGGGACACGGTGCTGGTCGTCGGTGCGGGCGGGAAATCGGGCCTCTTATGCCTTTACGAGGCAAGGAAGCGGGCGGGCGTGGCCGGGAAGGTCCTGGGCCTTGCCCACAGCCAGAAGAGCCTCGACCGCGCCATCGAATCGGGCTTCGCGGACCACGCTTTCGCGGCGGACGCCACGCGTCCGCTGGAGGTGTTCGAGAGGGTGAGCGAGCTCACCTCGGGCCGGCTTGCCGACATCACGATCAACTGCGTGAACATCCCGGGTACCGAGATGGCGTCCATTATGGCCACGCGCGACAAGGGAATCGTGTACTTTTTCAGCATGGCGACGAGTTTCACCGCAGCTGCGCTCGGTGCCGAGGGGATCGGCAAGGACGTGACCATGATCATCGGCAACGGGTACACGGAAGGGCACGCCGAGATAGCCCTCGCAACGCTCAGGGAGAGCCCGGTCCTGATGGAGATGTTCTTAAGAAGATGGGCGGCCGGATGACGGCTGCCGAAGGAGATGGCGGCCCAAATGAGACACTTCCGCGACATCCCACTATGGAAGGATGTCAGTGACGCCGACTGGAACGACTGGCGCTGGCAGATACGGAACAGGGTCACCGATGTGGAGACCCTCAAGAAAGCTGTGAACCTGACCCCGGAGGAGGAAGAAGGGGCGACACGGTGCCTGGAACGCTTTCGCATGGCGATCACACCGTACTACGTGAGCCTAATGTCGCCCGACGACCCGCATTGTCCCGTGAGGAGGCAGGGAGTGCCGACCGCGCTCGAGCTGCGCTCCACGCCGTATGACATGGTCGATCCGTTGCACGAGGACGTGGACTCGCCTGTTCCGTACCTCACGCACAGGTACCCGGACAGGGTGCTCTTCCTGGTGACGAACTTCTGTTCCATGTACTGCCGGCACTGCACCAGGCGCCGGTTGGCTGGGCACGCCGATGCTCAGGTTACGAGGGACGACATCGACCGCGCCATCGATTACATCCGGAGGACTCCGGAGGTGCGGGACGTGCTGGTGTCAGGCGGCGACCCGTTGGTGCTTGCTGACGATGCGCTGGAGTACGTCCTGGCGGCGCTGAGATCCATCGAGCACGTGGAGGTGATCCGTATCGGAACGAGGACCCCTGTGGTCCTCCCGCAACGGATCACGCCTGAGCTCTGCGCCATGCTGAGGAAGTATCACCCTCTGTGGGTGAATACGCACTTCAACCACCCGAAAGAAGTCACGCCTGAGTCACGCAAGGCGTGCGAGATGCTGGCGGACGCGGGGATTCCCCTGGGCAATCAGTCGGTGTTGCTCCGCGGGGTGAACGACTGCCCTTACGTGATGAAAAAGCTCGTGCACGAGCTCGTGAAGATGAGGGTCCGCCCCTACTACATCTACCAGTGCGATCTCTCGATGGGGCTGGGGCACTTCAGGACGCCGGTGGCGAAGGGCATCGAGATCATCGAGTACCTTCGGGGCCACACGTCGGGGTTCGCGGTGCCCACCTTCGTTGTGGACGCGCCGGGCGGTGGGGGCAAGATCCCCGTCGGGCCTCAGTACCTCATTTCGCAGGGCGAACGCAAGGTCGTGCTCCGGAACTACGAGGGCGTCATCAGCGTTTACAACGAGCCGGAAAGCTACGAGAGCTCGTGCGGCACTTGCTCGCTGTGCAAGGAGGTGGAGCGGAGGCCCGTCGGGGTCGCGGGGCTTCTCGAAAGCAAGGCAGTGAGCATGGAGCCGAAAGACCTCGAGAGACACGCGCGGAAGAGGGCGCGAGAGACTGACCAGGGGAGGTGAGCGCCGTGGCAGGCCCGAATCCCGGCATTGCCGATATCGTCCTTGCGGCGGGCAACAGCGTGGCCGTGGTAGGCATGGCGAAGAACTGCGGCAAGACCGTGACCCTCGGGGCTATACTCGAAGGGCTCGCCGTGAGGGGGATGTCCGTGGGGGTGGCTTCCGCAGGCCGGGACGGTGAGGACGTCGATGCCGTCACGACGCGGCCGAAGCCGCCGATACGACTTCCCGCGGGAGCGCTCTTTGCGACCGCCGAGCGCCTCGCGGCGAAGGCGCGGACGCCGATGGAGCGTGTGGCCGTGACAAGCCATTCATCGGCGCTGGGCCGGCTTGTCGTGTACAGGACGCTTGCGCCGGGCACTGTCGAGGTGGGCGGCGGGACCAGTGCCGCAGCGGTGCGGGAGGTCGTCGCCCTCATGCGCGAGCTCGGCGCGAGCTTCGTGGCGCTCGATGGGGCCGCGGGGAGGAGGTTCTCGTGCGCGCCTTCGCTCGTCGAGGCGACAATACTCGCCACAGGCGCTGCGGCCGCCGAGACCATGCAGAGGGTGGTCCGACGCACGGCCGCCGCCGCGCGGGTCCTCATGACGCCGGCATGGCGCAACCAGGCGGCCGCGCGGGTATTGCGCGTCCCCATCTCCCGGACTGACGTGGTGCTGGTGCGCCGGGACGGCTCGTTCGCCCGGTTGTGCGTGCCGAGCGTGCTTCTCCGGCCTGAGGAAGTGGCCGGCATGGTCGCGCAGGATCACGACGCGGTCGTGATAGGGGGCGCGCTCACCGGCGGCCTGCTGAGGGCGCTTCTGAGAAGGCACCGGGCATCCCCGCTCACCGCGGTCGTCCGGGACGCCACGAAGATCCTGGCGGAGCCCGGGGATATTGAGTGGTTCAGGTCCGCGGGGGGAAGGCTTGCTGTCATTCACCCCATCAGGCTCGCGGCGGTGACCACGAACCCCGCCGCGCCCGACGGCCGCCTTTTCGACCCCGAGGCCTTCGTGGAGGGCGTGGCGCGGGCGGTCGCGCCCCTGCCGACTTTCGACGTTGTGGCAGGGCTTTCGCGGAACCTTCCTCAAATCGCCGTCGCAGTCAGCAAGGCTCGTGTGGATCAGGCTAGGGCGTGCGAAGATGTGAAGTTGCCGGGTGAGGGGGGAGTAGCGTGATGGCCAACAGGATCAACGTGGATGCGTCCCTCGTCGAACGGGCAAGACGAGCCGCGAGGCGGATCGCAGACGGCATAGAGCCCGAGATCGCCGCCAACACCACCACGACAATCGAGAGGACCGTTCTCCGACTGCTCGGGCTGAACGGCGTGGACGAGGACGGGGTCCCGCTTCCCAATGTGATAGTGGAACGCGCGCACGCGGCCGGGCTCCTCGGCGATGGGATCGCGTACTGGATCGGGTCGGCGATGGTGCACGAGGGACAG
Organism: Betaproteobacteria bacterium; assembly: GCA_050260395.1. Lineage (GTDB taxonomy): Bacteria > Bacillota > SHA-98 > UBA4971 > UBA4971 > UBA6256. The sequence goes on along the minus strand of JBLNCC010000008.1, from coordinate 9,795 downwards.
TCCGCGGCAGAGGTCGCGCGCAGGATCGTCCATGGAGACCTGCAGTTGGAGCGGATCCATGCCGCCGACGAAAGCGCCGTGCGGGAGGCGGTGGAGACCGAGGCCTCGCGGATGTGCGCGTACATCAGGGGGAGGCGTCTCGAGCGCGAGCGCCTGATAGAGGAGCTCGATACGGCCGAGCCTCCTTACATATACGTGATCGTCGCTACCGGCAACATATACGAGGACGTGACCCAGGCGACCGCGGCCGCCAAGTGCGGTGCGGACATAATCGCGGTGATCCGTAGCACGGCTCAGAGCCTGCTCGACTACGTGCCCTATGGGCCCACCACCGAAGGCTACGGCGGGACGTACGCGACGCAAGCGAACTTCCGGATAATGCGCGAGGCTCTCGACGAAGTAAGCCGCGAATGCGGCAGGTACATACGCCTCGTGAACTATTGCTCCGGGCTGTGCATGCCCGAGATCGCCGCCATCGGGGCCATGGAGCGTCTGGACATGATGCTCAACGACGCGATGTACGGGATACTCTTTCGCGACATCAACATGCGTCGCACCCTCATCGATCAGCGGTTCTCGAGGATGATAAACGCGTATGCCGGGGTGGTGATCAATACCGGCGAAGATAACTACCTTACGACGGCAGATGCTTACGAGCACGCTCACACGGTCCTCGCGTCGCAGTTCATCAACGAGGAGCTTGCGCTGCGCTCCGGCCTTCGGCCCGAGCAGATAGGGCTGGGACACGCCTTCCAGATGAACCCTGATATGCAGGATGGGTTCCTCTATGAGCTTGCCCAGGCGGAGATGGCGCGGGCCATTTTCCCCCATGCGCCCTTGAAGTACATGCCGCCCACCAAGCACATGACGGGGAACATCTTCAAGGGGCACCTCATGGACGCCATGTTCAACCTCGCGGGCGTCATCTCGGGCCAGACCATCCAGCTTGTGGGCGTCCTGACCGAGCACATACACACCCCGTTTCTGCAGGATAGGTACCTTGCCATCGAGAACGCGAAGTACGTCATGAACAACGCCCGGCATCTCGGGCGCGAGATTTCCTACAGGCCGGGCGGAAAGATGGAGGAACGTGCCAACGAGGTCTTGACAAAAGCCGTGGTCATGCTGGAGCAAGTCGCGGAGATCGGCCTCATGTCCGCGATATCGCAAGGGATGTTCGCGGGAGTGAAGAGGGACCCGCGTGGCGGCCGGGGCCTGGACGGGGTCGTGAGAAAGCGCGACGGCTACTATAATCCATTTCCCGAGCTCTTCATGAAGGAGCTGTCGTCCCCTAGCTTCGCGCCCAATCTCTGGCGTGCCGCCGCGCGCCCGGCGTCTGCTGGCCCCCTCGAGCCTGAGGCGGAAGCCAGGGTCGCTGCAAGAGAGGCGTCTGGGCCAGGGGCTGTTATCGGGTGAGAAGGGAGGCTTGGATGGCGGTGTCGACGGTCAAGGTGGATCAGACCAGGGTGCGGCCGTACGGCGATACCCTCGACGACGGGTGGATTCAAATGAGCTTCACGTTGCCGGTCCCGCGCGGGCCCGAAGCCATCAGGGCAGCGGAATTGCTGTGCGAGAAGATGGGCCTTGACGACGTCCGGGTTGTGTACAGCCACGACATCGCCGGCAGCTTCACGTTCTTCGTGATATACGGCAGGTGCGTCCATTCGGTGGACCTCACCGCGATCGAGGTCCCGAAGGTCAACGTAAGGCATATGACCTTCGACGAGATAAACGAGTTCATCGAAACGCACATCGGCAGAAAGATCGTGATAGTGGCGGCGTGTACCGGCACCGATGCCCACACGGTAGGCATCGACGCGATCATCAACATGAAGGGGTACGCGGGCGAGTACGGGCTGGAACGTTACCCGTGGTTCGTCGCGTATAACCTGGGCAGCCAAGTGCCGAACGAGAGGCTCGTGGCCAAGGCCGTCGAGGTTGGCGCGGACGCCATCCTGGTCTCGCAGGTGGTGACCCAGAGGAACGTCCACATAGACAACTTGACGAACCTAGCCGAGCTCGTCGAAGCCGAGGGCCTGCGCGATAGGGTCCTGCTCATAATGGGCGGCCCGCGGATAACTCACGAGCTCGCGGTGGAGCTTGGATACGACGCGGGGTTCGGGCCGGGCACGGTCCCGTCGCAGGTCGGGGCGTTCATAGCTCAGGAAATCGCGAGGCGCATGGGCACGTGGACGCCCTCTGAAGAAACGTGACGGGCAGGGCGCGCCCCGGCCCGGGGAGATACGACGTGCGGGCCCGGCTTGCTTGCGGGCAACCGCTTGGGGGGTGGAGGCATGGAGGAGTCTTTGATAAGGGTGAGAATGAGCCAACACGACAGCCACTACGGCGGCGGAATAATCGACGGCGGGCGGCTCATGCAGCTCCTGGGCGACGTGGCGACGGAGCTCCTCATCCGGCACGACGGCGATGAAGGGCTGTTTCGCGCGTACGATAACGTCGAGTTCCTCGTGCCTGTGTATGCCGGCGACTACCTCGAAGCGAGGGGACGGATCACGGCTGTCGGAAACACCTCGCGCAAGATGGAGTTCACGATACACAAGGTCATCGCGTCGCTCGCCCAGGATTCGTCGGCCGCGGAGGTCCTCGCCGAGCCGGTGCTCGTGTTGCGGGCGAGCGGAACGTGCGTCGTCCCCAGAGACAGGCAACGCAGGAGGGGCGGCAATGGCGCTGGATAAGCTCATAATAACCGCGGCGCTCACCGGTGCGGAGACCACAAGGGAGGACAACCCCAATCTCCCGCTCACGCCCGAGGAGATTGCCCGGGCGGCGGCGGAGGCGCGTGAGGCGGGCGCGTCCATCATCCACCTCCACGTGCGCGACGGCGAGGGGAAGCCCACCCAGGACGTCGGGGTATTCCGGGAGACTATCACCCTCATCCGCGAGAGGTGTGACTGCATAGTGCAGATCTCGACCGGCGGCGCGGTAGGCACCCCGCCGGAAGAGAGGCTCCGCCCGCTGGACCTCGTCCCGGAAATGGCGACGCTCACGTGCGGCACCGTGAACTTCGGGGACGGGGTCTTCGAGAACCCGCCCGCCCTCATAGAGGCGTTTGCCGTGAGAATGGCTGAGCTCGGCATAAAGCCGGAGCTCGAGGTATTCGACGTGGGAATGGTTTCAAACGCCGTGAGGCTTGCGAAGCGGGGGCTTGTCAAGGAGCCTCTTTACTTCGATTTCGTCATGGGGGTGCCGGGCGGCATCCCGGGGACCGCGGATAACCTCGTGCACCTCGCGCGGCAGATCCCCGCGGGGGCCATGTGGCAGGTGGCGGGCGTGGGCAAGGCCGAGCTTCCCCTCGCCGTCTTGGCCGTGGTGATGGGCGGTCACGTGAGGGTTGGGTTCGAGGACAACGTATATTATACCAGGGGGGTCCTGGCGCAGAGCAACGCGCAACTCGTCGCGCGCGTAGCTCGCATCGCGCGCGAGGTCGGAAGGGAAATCGCAACCCCCGCCGAAACAAGAAAGATGTTGGGAATCGCGCCGGGCGGGTGAGCCCGCCCAGCCCGAAGCGAAAGAGATGACAACCTCAAATGGCGTACGTGGTCTTGAAACGGGGAAGGGACGGGCGCGCCCGGGCGCGGCACCCATGGGTTTACGCTGGCGAGATCGATGCGATCGTGGGAGAGCATGCGCCAGGCGACATAGTGGACGTGGTCGATCACAGGAAGAGGTTCCTCGGTCGGGGCTTCATAAACCCGGTATCCAACATCACCGTGAGGATACTGTCCTGGGAAGAGCAGGACATCGATGAGACCTTCTTTTACAGGCGGATCGCGGCCGCGCGCGACTACCGAAGGGCCGTGGGCGCTGAGGCGCCGTGCCATCGCGTGGTGTTCAGCGACGGGGACATGCTTTCGTCCCTGATCGTGGACAGGTATGAAGAGGTGTGCGTGGTTCAGACCCTCGCCCTCGGCATGGATGTCAGACTGGACATGATCGTGGGCGCGCTCCGCGACCTCCTGGGGACGAACAAGGTATACGAGCGCAACGACTCGCGGTCGAGGGAGCTTGAGGGCCTCGACCAGAGATCGGGGTTCGTCGGCGGGCAGTTCCCGACGGCGTTCTGGGCTCAGGAAAACGGCCTGAGTTTCTGGGTGGACGTCGCGCGGGGGCAGAAAACCGGCCTTTTCCTTGACCAGCGGGAGAACCACAGGGCCATCGCGCCGTGGTGCGACGGTGCTCGGGTGCTGGACGCGTTCTGCTACACCGGGGGTTTCGCCCTCCACGCCGCGGCTTTCGGTGCGCGCGAAGTGGTAGGGGTTGATTCGTCGGCGACGGCTCTCGAGATCGCGAGGCTGAACGCGGAGAAGAACGGCTTCGCCGACAGGATCTCCTTTGTGGAGGGAAACGCCTTCGACACGCTGAGGCGTCTTGATGCCGAGGGCGAGCGCTTCGACCTTGTGGTCGTCGATCCGCCCGCTTTCGCGCCGGGCAAGCACGCGGTAGAGGCTGCATACAGGGGCTACAAGGAGGTAAACCTCCGCGCCATGAGGATCCTCTCGCCGTCGGGCATCCTCGTGACGTGCTCGTGTTCGTATCACATGAGACCGGAGGCGTTCGTCGCCATGCTCGCTGACGCGGCGGCCGACGCGGGCAGGGAAGCGAGGCTGGTGGAGCTGCGGACCCAGGCGAGGGACCACCCGATCATGTTGGGCGTGGAGGAAACCCATTACCTTAAGTGCGCGATCGTCAGGGTGAGCTGATCCGGGGCTGGGCCGTCGGCCGCGACGGCCGGGGAGGTGCGGTTTTGTCTCCTAGGTTTCGGTGTGTTCTTTTCGACTTCGACTTCACGCTGGCGGATTCGTCGGACCCGGTCATGAAGTGTGTCCGTTACGCCTTGGGCGCGGTCGGCGCTCCATTGCGCGCCGACCGCGATGTCTTGCGGACCGTGGGTCTCACGCTTCCCGAGATGTTCCGCATTCTCGCGCCGGGCTACGACCAGGCTGCGCTTGCCACTCTCTTCATGGAGAGGGCTGAGGATGTCATGGTCGAAGGCACCAAGATATACGGTGAAGCGGCCGGGACCGTCCAGACCCTGAGGACCGCCGGGGTGATGACGGGAATAGTATCCACCAAGCTCCGGCGCAGGATAGAACGGATCCTTGAAAAAGAGGGCATGCTTCACGCGTTCGACGTCATAATAGGCGCGGAGGATGTGACCCGCCACAAACCCGCGCCTGATTCGCTTCTCAGGGCGATGTCCCTGCTCCACGTGGACCCGGGCGAGACGCTCTTCGCGGGCGACAGCCTCGTTGACGCTGAGGCCGCGCGGCGCGCCGGGGTTCGCTTTTGCGCTGTGCTCCACGGCTTGACCCGCCGCGAGGAATTCGCGCCTTTCAGCCCGATCGCGGTCGTGGAGGACCTCCGCGGGATACTGCCGGTGGTCGCCAAGCGCAGCGCGTAGCGAGCAGACGCCTTTACTCCTGTGGAATATCTCAGCTATGTCTCTGACGACGGCAAGGCCGTCGTTGCCCACATCGTCTCGTCGGCCTTCATGCTCACTACCTCGGCGCTGATGGGGCCGTCCACTATCCTGGCGATCTCGCGCACCACGTCCTCGAACTTCCTGCCTTCCCGCGCGACGAGCGTCGGATTGGTCGTCACGCCCGCTATCACGCCCATCCCCCACGCTTCGCGGGTCTCGTCGACGTCCGCAGTGTCCAGGAACAGCTTCACGGCCATTCATCCTCCTTGCAGTAAGGTTTTATCTCACGAAGACACGCCTTTTGCGGATACTTCAGGACGAACGAGGACAGGGGATTCGCAGCGCCCTATCACAAGAGCGCCGGCAGCCATGGCACGCGCAAGAGCTGCGATGATGGCGGCGAAGGCTCGTGGCGAGAGCCTCAGAAATCCACGGTCGGCCCCGGGATCCGGCTGCCAGCGAGATGGCACCTGTCGTTGAGCAGATGCAGCACGCAGCCGCCTGGCCCGTACTCAACGATGTTCAGACAACACGTGTCCTGCCGGACCTTCCAAAAGGCCGAACTTGCGAGGCCCAACGCCCTCAGGAGAATGAGCTTGTTCACAACCCGATGAGATACGATGGCCACCACGTCGTCCTTTGCCCGGACGGCCGCGATCTGGTCGATGGCCGCCCAGGCCCTGTCTGCAACGATGTCAAGGCTCTCGCCGCCGGGAAAGGTGACGGTGTGGGGAGCCCGTTGCCACGCCTCGAACATGCGGGGATAGCGCGACCGGGCCTCTTCCACGGGGAGCCCTTCCCACGCGCCGCAATCGATATCGGTGAACCCGTCGACAAGTTGCACCTCAAGCCCGTGGGGGCGCGCTATGGCGCAAGCGGTCTCGTGCGCCCTCGCGAGAGGACTTGAATAGACCGCTGCGATTTCGACGTGCGCAAGGGCTCTCGCGGTCGCCTCAGCCTGGGCGAGCCCGGTTTCGTCGAGGGGGATATCAGCCCTGCCCCGGAATACTTCCTCTTTGTTCCATCTTGTCTGGCCGTGACGGATGAGGATGATCTTCACTCTGTTACCATCTCCTTTACCTTACAGCTTTATTCTACCAGGGACCGTATGGCAAAACAACAAGCCTGCAGGCGACGACCCCGGCCCGTCGCGCGGGCGCCCCCGAGTCGGCGGCGTGTCCCGCGCACTCCAACTAAAGGATGAACATGGCATTACGTCGTAGGATCGCGGGTGGTGCGTAGAGAAAACCCAGGAGTGCGGGCGGGCAGAAACACGAGTGCCCGCGACCACTGGGGCGGAGAGCATGCCGAACGAACGCGATGGACTCACGAGGCGTAAGTCTGTCCGGGCGCTCCGAGGTCTCATGCGGCCGGGGGAGATAATACGGCCAGAGGCCCGGCCGGCGCTGGTGGCGGCGGTCACGGTTATCGCGCTGGCAGTGGGCATCCTTGTGGGAAGGGCCCTCCGTGGCGTCGCGGATCACGGAGGCGAGGATGCGCGCGTCTCCTGGACCGGTGTCGTTGACCGGGTGGAGTCGGGCAAAGCGGTGGTGATCCCCTTCGGCGGGTTGGAGGGTGGCTCCACGCGGGGCGATGACGTGGCGAGTCTTTCGGAGGTAGTGATGCCTTTGTACCTGCTTCCTCCCGGAAGCGACGAGGGCGCGGTGCTCGACTTCGCGGCGACCGCTCGCCCCGGCGACACCCGCGCGCGGACCGCTCGCATCGAAGCGCTCGTGCTCAGACTCAAGAGTACCAGCTCCAGGCGCGTTCCATGCCCTGAAGCCGCGAGGGGGCCTTAGACGCCGTGGCATGATAGAAAAAACCCCGCAAACCCTTGCGGGGCTTAAGTTTTCTGGCAGGGGAGACAGGACTTGAACCCGCAACCTACGGTTTTGGAGCTCAGTCTGGACTGTCCGTAGCCGTCCGTGCCGTCCGTCTAGCTGGCCTTTATGTCTGCCAATTCTCTCCAATTCCCCACTTTCCCTCCCTCATTGCTGTCAATTCTGCTGTCGAAAACGAGCACTGGTCACTGTGACCGTAGGTTCATCGGACCCTTGGACCTTCCGTTGGTCCGGCTGAGGGGCAAGGATGCTGTCCATCGTAGCCGCGGCCCGTCGCTTCAGCGACGGCAGGATGTGGCTGTATATCCCGAGCGTCGTTGATATGTTTGAGTGTCCAAGTAGCTCCTGCACCACACGGGGGTTCTCGTTTGCGAGGAGCAGGAGGCTGGCGGCGGTATGCCTCAGATCATGAATCCTGATCCGGGGCAGTTTGGCCTTCTCAAGAATGGGGTGCCAGGACCACGCATAGATGTTCGACGGGTTAGCGGGTGTGCCTATCTCGGAGGGGAACACAAGGCCATCGTCCTGCCACACTTCGCCCAGCTTGAGCCTTTCGGCGGCCTGCCGCTTGCGGTGCTCCTTCAGAGCGTCAATCGCGACGCCGGGGAGATAGATTATGCGGCGGGAACCCTTGGTTTTTGGCTCCGTGAACCGCGGCCCCTCGCCGTCGATCCATTGAAGCTGACGCCGGACCTGAAGGGTGCCTTCCTCGAAGGCTATGTCCTCCCATTTCAGGCCAAGCAATTCACCCAGGCGCAGGCCGCAAGTGGCCGCGAGAACGTATAGGGCGTAGAACCTATCCTCGCGGGCGGCGTCGAAAAGCCTGGTAGTCTCCTCCGGCGTGAGGGCCCGCATTTCCTTCCGCTGAACTTTCGGCGTGTCAATCAGGTTCGCCGGGTTGCGAGGGATAAGCCCCATTCGCACCGCCTGATTGAGAGCGCAACGTAACGTGGCGTGACACTTGTGCGCCTTGTCATACCCGCCGTTGCCCTGTAGCTCCCGGTAGAAGCGCTGAAGGTGTTGTGGAGCGAGCTTCGCCAGGGGGATGTTGCCGAGAGCGGGGATTAGGTGCTTATTGATAGTGCTCTTGTAGCGAAGGTATGTTGTCGGTGCCAGGGTGCCGTGAACGGCATTCTCCAGCCAGTCAAGCAGGTATTGCCCGACAGTCTGCTTTGTGACGTCAACGGGGAGGCCGTTGAGCTGATCCGCGAGAAGGCGCGTCTTCTTCTCCTGGACCTCTTTGGCCGTCCTCCCGTAGATGTAACGCCGTTTCAGCTTGCCCGTGGCGTCCCTGCCGACAGTGACCTGTGCGCAGAATCGCCCGTCCTTGCGCTTGTAGATGCTGCCTTCGCCGTGGCCGCGATGCTTAGGCATTACCTTTCGCCTCCGGGCTTAGGGCTGCGGGAGCGTCCCTGAATATGTCCTCAAGCTCGCCCCACAGTGGATCGTCATGGCGCTTACAGACGACCCTCGCCTCTTCCCTCTGCCTCCGTAGCGGATCGCTATCGCGAGACACGCGCCGCTCATGAACTTCGAGCCCGTTGCCCCCCTCTCGGACAACGATTAGTCTCCGCATTCCAGGGTTAGAATCCTCCAGACTCAGTGCCAGAACCATCGCCTCTCGTGTCTCTACCATCTCTCATTCTCCTTTCGCCCGGCCCCCTGCCGTGGCCCGCGGCGCTATGGCCTGTCTGTGCTTGCCGCGCTCTGCGCTTCTTTTCGTTGCGCCGTCGTCCTCGCACCCGCCACCCGCATTCCGTGTGCTGCCGTTTATCCCGCCGGGAGTACGTAACGTCCATCCATTGGCCGCAAATCTCGCATCGGCGATAGCGCGCTTCACCCAGAATGGCGCGGTAGAACTGGACCCACATAGCACTGTAGAGGTTCGTTGGCATGACGAAGCCCGCGAACCCGTTCCCTTTTCGGCTGAGGAGCAGGCGCGGCGAGGCTTGCCCGTTGAGGCGTTCACTGATTACACGCGCAAGCAAGAGCCGCGCAGGTTCTATTACGTCTCCGAGCCTCCACTTCGCGAGATGATCCGCGAACTGATACTTGTTCGCGATATGGTAGAACGGGCGTCTAGGCAGGCTCCCACGGTCCCTCGGAACGTCTTCGAGACCGCCTGCGTAGAACGTGACCCCGCTACCATCGGGGCTCCAGACGATAAACTGCCCGAGCCGTCCTACGTCGCGACGTTGTAGCATTTCCCATACCTGAACGTAGGCGTGCATGTCCTCTATCGCTGCAACCCAGGCCGCGAGACTTTCTCCTAAGCGTAACTCGGATCGTCCGTTTGCAGGCATAAGCGCAACCGTGAGGCCCAAGAAGCCATGCTTGTTGGCGAACTTGAGAATAGCCTCCGGAGTGGGTTCGAGAGACGCAAACTCCAAGAATAGTGTTCCATCCTCTAGCGGCCGACGGCGCAGGCGGGAAGTTGTCTCTGGGTGCTGGACGAGATACGGCGGTGCAAGGCGGCGCTGGCCGGGCGCTAGCTTGCCCGTGGTGCCCGGA
>JBLNCC010000007.1:0-47572 GCA_050260395.1 Betaproteobacteria bacterium | reverse complement strand
TCGCTCCCCACGAGGACCGTACCCACGTCTCTGACAAGCTCACCTGTGCGGAACATGAGTTCCCGGAACTTCTCCGGGCTGATCCTCGTGTGCTCGGCCACGAACTTGATGACGCGGTCCTGCATCTTCTCCAAATACTCGTATGTCTGGGGCACGCCTATGACAAGCCCCGAGAGCCGCAAGGGATGCACGGTCACCGTGGCCGTGGACGCGATGAGCCGGTACTTGCAGCTCACAGCGACAGGCAAGGCGATCGAATGGCCGCCCCCGAGCACGAGGGATACGGAAGGCTTCGACATGCTCTCGATCATCTCGGCGATGGCGAGCCCGGCCTCCACATCTCCGCCCACGGTGTTCAGCACTACGAGGAGGCCCTCGATGGCAGGGTTCTGTTCGACGGCCACCAGCTGGGGGATGACATGCTCGTACTTGGTGCTCTTGTTCTGGGGAGGCAGGACTATGTGGCCTTCGATCTGGCCGATTATCGTCATGACGTGTATGTTGCTCTGCGGAGCAGGCGGAGTACGCATCTCGCCGAGTTGCTTCAACGACGTCGCGGCCGACTCGGGACTGTCCGGCGCCCCACCCGGCGTCGCCGGCGAAGGCCCTCTCTCGGGAACGGGGTTCACCTCGCCGCAGAGCATTGCCAGCGCATTGCCGAGAATGGACGGCATGCCGCCGGTGCCGCACCGGTCGCTCATTTCGTTCAACCTCCTGGTACTCGTCACATGCAGCGGGATCGGCTCGAGCTACGCCGCTAAGTATTATGCGGATGCGGCATGCAATTCATGCGCCCAAGAACAGGCATAAGGACAGGCATCGGGAGCGAGAAGTCGGACGAACAGAAGCTGCGGCAAGCGGGTCGACGGAGAACGAGGAACGCCTCATGCTTCGAGCTTGACCCACAGCTCATCCGCGACTACGCCGAGGATCTTCACCGCGACAATGAGGAGGGTCGCAATGGCTCCCGCCACTCCCGCCACGACCGCCCACTCAGGAAGCCCCAGTCTCACGCAAAAACTCGCGGTCACGCACATCAGAACGATGACAACCGCGCCGATGAGCATTCCCACGAGCACGTTGAGATTGGACTTTATGGCCTTCTGCTGGTCGGTCCAATTCAGCATGGGGCGCCACATGTCGAAGAGCACCCCGCACACGCACAGCACGAACGAGGACAGAAGCCCCAGACCCACGCCTGCAAGCACGCTTGAGAGAGGCAGCCTGGTCAGGTACCACAGCACCGCGACCCCGGGGAGAGCACCAACGGCTATCATGCCCTCGGCCCCCACCGCCTTGCCGAGGGCGACCGTCCTCCCGGCGACGGGAAAGCTTCTGGAGATCCAGATGTTCTTGCTTCCTTCGCGGGAGAAAGCTGTGAAAGGAATGGCTGACATGGCCGCAAGGACGAAAAAGTATCCCGCGATGACGAGAGCCCCGATGGCGTCCGCCCCGGGCGTCGCCAGCAGCGCGTCCCACAGGCTGGCGATCTCCGGAGAGCTCCTCGCGAGGAACATGAGCACGAACATAACCGGGAACATCACAAACCCGGTGAACCCGTTCAGCACGAACACGGGAGTCCGCGTGAAGAGCTTGATCTCTCCAATCGCCAGCGAAACCACGGGCGAGCGCGGGGCGTATGTCACCGCGTGTTTCTTCGCCGCGCGACGCGCGGCTCTCGTCGCCCCCGCCTCGAAGCCGCTGAGCACGCCTTGATAGAAAACTCTTTCGCCGATGGCGAGGAGAACCACGAACCCGAGGGCGCCGGCGGCAAGGGAAACTGCCAGGTTCGAAAGGCCTTGCCACGTTCCGGAAAGCGCGAGGGCCTTCGTCGCCCACACGCTCGGCGGAAATCGCGCCCCGACGACGTCCACGAGGCTGTCGGCGGTCGCGAGCATCTTCGCGAGGAACTCAGCTTCCTCGCCCACTCCCGGAGCCCGCAACTGCACGAACAACTGCAGGCCCACGACCACGGCTACGAAAAGGAAGCCCCCTATCATGGCCAGGGTGTCCTTCCGTCTCGAAAGCCCCACGACCCTCATGAGGAGGATCGCCGGAACTGCGGCGAGCACCAAGGGAACAATGGGGATAGCGAGGAACACAAGCATACTTGACACGACGTAAGGTACGACGTTCACCCCGGCGCGGACCCCGTACGCCACGAGGACGGGCACTATGAACACCGCGAGGCTCACGTACTCGTTGGCGAGGATCACGGCGAACTTGCTCGCGATCACCTCGGCGGGCCGAAGCGGAAACGGGATCAGGATGGAAAGATCGTTCGAGAAGTAGAACACTGCTATGACAAGGACGAACCCGAGGATGAGCACTATGACCTGAGCGATGAGGATGCCCAGGGTCAGCGTGACGGCTCCCTGCCCGACCGCCTCGGCCGCCGAGTAGTAGTACGAAGCAGCCCTGTAAATGCCGAAAGCGAGCATGCCCGCGCCGCTTGCTATGCCTAGTGCTATCAGGACGGGCTCCCACAAGCGCTGGCGCTTCTTGAGGTAATAGTACCGCGAGTGCGATATGGCGAAGTTCATGTTGAGCTGGGCGAGGATGAGGGAAACGACCCGCCTTGCCACGTTACTTCGCCTCCCCCTCCGCGGTGAGCTCGAGGAATATGTCCTCGAGCGTCTCGTCCGCCTGTTTGCGGCGCTCACGAAGCTCCTCGACGCTCCCGCACGCGATCAGGCGCCCTTTGTTGATGATCCCCACCCGGTCGCAGAGCCTCTCCGCGACCTCGAGGATGTGCGTGGAAAAGAAAACCGTGTGCCCTTTGTCGCAATGGTTCCTCATCATGTCTTTGAAGAGACGCGACGCCTTTGGGTCCAGGCCGACTATGGGTTCGTCGAGGATGAAAACCCTCGGCTCGTGGAGAAGCGCGCCGATGAGGGCGAGCTTCTGTTTCATCCCGTGCGAGTAGCTCTGGATGACGTCGCGGGCGGCCGGCTCGACCTCGAACACGTCCAAGAGCTCGGCGATGCGCCGTCTCCTCTCGTCCCGGGAAACGCCGAAGACGTCGGCCACGAGGTTGAGGTACTCGATCCCGGTGAGCCGGTCGTACAGGTCGGGGTTGTCCGGAACGTATCCGATGTCCGCCTTGGCGGCCACAGGCTCCTTGGCCACATCGTGGCCGTTCACCAGGATGGTGCCTTTATCCGCCCTGAGAAGCCCCACTATCATCTTTATGGTAGTGGTCTTCCCCGCGCCGTTGGGACCCAGAAACCCGAATATCTCCCCGGCGCGGACCTCGAGGGAGAGATCGTCCACCGCGGGCCTCGTTCCGCCTCTGTAGGTTTTGGAGACGCCCTGCACACTGAGCAACACCGTCCCGCCCACAGCCGCGCTACACTCCTTTCGGATCGAACGACGCAACGCGCCCGCCGCCTCCACGCGCTCCCGCCCGCAAGGCATGCATGTAAGGAGCCCGGCTACACTTCCATCACGATGGGCAGGACCATGGGACGCCGGCGGATCTTCTGGTACACGAACTCCGCGAGCGCCTCGCGGACCCTGTTCTTGATCGTGCTCCATTCGGTTATCCCCTGCGCCGAGCAGCGCGATATGACCTCGCGCACCTCTGTCTCGGCTTCCTTGAGAAGGGCCTCGGATTCCTTTACGTACACAAAACCTCTGGAGACTATGTCGGGCCCCGCCACGACCTCGGCCGTTTGCTTGTCCACGGTCACGACGACGACCAGTATGCCGTCCTGAGCGAGCACCTTGCGGTCACGCAGCACCACGTTTCCGACATCGCCGACGCCAAGACCGTCCACAAGCACTTGTCCCGCATCGACCTTCGCGCCGAGATGCGCGCCGTCTTTCGTGAACTCCAGCACGTCCCCGATGTCGAGGATGAAGATGTTTTCCGGCGGTATCCCCACTTGCTCCGCGAGACGCGCATGTTTCACGAGGTGGCGGTACTCGCCGTGGATCGGGACGAAATACTTCGGACGCGTGAGGTTCATCATGAGTTTGAGCTCTTCCTGGCTCGCGTGGCCGGAGGCGTGGACCCCAGAGAACCTCTCGTATATGACGTCAGCGCCCTGCCGGAAGAGATGGTTTATGGTCCGGCCGATGAGCTTCTCGTTGCCTGGGATCGGGGACGCTGAAATGATCACCGTATCTCCGGGGCGGATCCCCACCTTCTTGTGGGTCGCCATCGCCATGCGTGTGAGGGCGGACATCGGCTCCCCCTGGGTGCCCGTGGTGATGATGGTCAGCCTATCCGCAGGGATCCTGTCCACTTCATCCACCGACACCAGCATCGCCGGAGGTATGACAAGGTACCCGAGGTTCGTGGCTATCTCCACGGTGTTCTCGAGGCTCCGGCCTATGACCGCGATCTTCCTCCCGAACTTCCACGAGGCATCGACTATCTGCTGGACCCTGTGTATGTTGGATGCAAACGTCGCGACGAGGATCCTTCCCTCTGCCTTGCTGAAAACGTCCTCGAAGGCGCGCCCCACATCGCGTTCTGACATCGTGTACCCGGGCCGCTCGGCGTTCGTCGAATCCGAAAGAAGAGCGAGGACCCCGCGCGAGCCAAGCTCCGCAAACTTCCGGAAATCCGATGCTTCCTCCCCGATGGGCGTCTGGTCGAACTTGAAATCAGCGGTGTGGACCAAGAGCCCCGCGGGTGTGGTGATGGCGAGAGCCACCACATCGGCAATGCTGTGGCTCACGCGCACAAACTCCACGGTGAAAGGGCCCAATGACAAGGTCTGCCCGGCCTTGACGCATTGAGGGGGAAAGGCCGGCACAACTCCGTGCTCCGCGAGGCGCCCCTCTACGAGGCCCAGCGTGAGCCTGGTCCCGTATATCCTGGTGCTCACCTGTTTGAGGACGTACGGCAGCGCGCCGATATGGTCCTCGTGCCCATGAGTTAGGACGACGCCACGTATCCGGTCTTGGTTAGCAACGAGATAGGAAATATCGGGGATGACGAGGTCGATGCCGAGCATCTCCTCCTCCGGGAAGGCCACCCCCGCGTCTATCACGAGTATCTCCCCGTTGTACTCGATAACCGTCATGTTCTTGCCGATCTCGCCTACCCCACCAAGGGGCACGATCGCAAGCCTATCGTCTTTGGCCACGCCTCTTCTCTCACCATCTTCACTAATCCGCTCGGGGCCCCATACACCCGCACTCATTGGAAGGAGCCCCGAGCGGCGCAGTCATCCGCTTGCAATTGTAACACAACCCCAATCGCGTCTCAAGGCCGGGTCGCCGGGCAGGTATCCGGCATCTCGTCGAGTCACGCTCGGCAAGGCCGGCCGCCAGCCGTCACGCCACGAGCCCCAACCCCGCAAGCGCCTGACGCACGACCGCCGCCTCTTTCTCGCCAGCTTCCACCAGCGGCGGCCGCAGCCCTCCGACGTCGAACCCTGTAAGCCTGAGGGCGAGCTTGACTGGGATGGGGTTAGCGGTCACGAAGAGGGCCTTAAAGAGCGGGAACAGCTCAGCGTTGATCTCGGCGGCTTTCGCCACCTGGCCGGCGACGTACGCCTCAACCATCTCCTTCAACCGTCTGCCGACAACGTGCGAGGCCACGCTGATGATACCCTCGCCGCCCACGGCGAGGATGGGAAGGGTCAAACTGTCATCGCCGCTGTAAATCTTGAACGACTGCGGAGTGCGCCGGCGAATGTCCGTGACCTGGTCGAGACTGCCACTGGCCTCCTTAATCGCGACGATGTTCTCGACCCTCGCAAGCTCCTCAACGGTGTCCGGCGTCATGTTTATGCCGGTCCTTCCGGGCACGTTGTACAGGATCACCGGCAGGCTGGTCGCCTTCGCGATAGCGGTGAAATGGGCTACGAGCCCGTCCTGCGGCGGTTTGTTGTAATACGGCACGACAGCCATGATCCCGTGCACCCCGATTCTCTCGGCCTCGCGTGTCAGCTCCACGCTGGGCGCTGTGGCGTTTCCACCGGTGCCGGCGATAACCGTGGCCTCCCCTCCGACAGCGTCCATAACAACCTTGAACAGCTTCAGCTTTTCTTCCTTCGTCAACGTCGGCGACTCGCCGGTCGTGCCGGCCACGACGACTCCGTCGGAACCCGATTCGACCAGCCTCTTCGCAAGCTCTGCCGCCCTGTCGTAGTCCACCTCAAGTTCGGGAGTGAATGGCGTGACCATCGCGGTAAGCACACGTCCGAAGCTCCTCATACGAGCATCCCCCCAGTAAGGCTTTTGTCCCGCCCGTCCGCGGCGCGGGTGCATGTTACGAGCCCGACGCCCGGAGTCGTCACACCCCGAGGCCGAACTTCGCGTGCAGCCCTCTCATCGCTTTCTGCAGGTCTTCCTTTTTCACCAGGCAAGATATGCTTGCGTGGGAGTCTGATGTCTGGTAAATGGGCACTTTCGCTTCCGCGAGCGCCTCCACGACGCGGGCCATGACGCCTGGCACACCTCGCATGCCCGCCCCGACCACGGACACCTTGGCGCAACCCCGCACCATTCTTATGGTAAGCCCGTCAAGGTCGAGTCCCTCCAAGACCGCCACCGCGGTCTCGGCCACGTCTTCGCTCACGGTGAAGCAGATGAACTCGGGAAACACGTTGATGAGATCCACGCTTATGCCGGCGTCGGCAAGCGCCCTGAACACGCTCTTGGCCACGCCGGATTCGTTGACGTCCCTGGAAGAGTCTATGCGGATCTGCGCAACATTCGCAAGGTGGGTGACGCCCGTCGCCACCTTGTCGGACCGTATCACCGCCCCGTCGGAGGGCGCACCGGTCCTAGTCACAAGGGTGCCAGGCTCGTCGGAGAAAGTGTTCCTGATCCGTATCGGAATCCCGCCTTCCATCGCTATCTCGACGGCCCTCGGGTGGACTACCTTCGCCCCTAAATGGGCCATCTCAACGACTTCCCTGTACGTCATCGCCCGGAGGGATCTCGCGTCGGGAACGATCCTCGGATCCGCGGTCATTATCCCCTCCACATCCGTGTATATCTCGACAGCCTCCGCTCCCAATGCCACGGCGAGGGCTGCAGCCGTGGTGTCGCTCCCGCCGCGGCCGAGGGTCGTGACGTCGCCCGAGCGCGTCACGCCTTGAAACCCCGCGACCACCACAACCTTGCCGTCCCGCAGGTGCTCGACCACCCGGTCGGGCCGGACTTCCAGAATGCTAGTGTTGCCGAAGTTGTCATCTGTGATTATGCCCGCTTGGGCGCCGGTCAGCCCAACTGCCGGGCATCCCATCGCGCGAAGCGTCTGGGCCATCACGACGGTGGAGATCACTTCGCCGCACGAGAGAACGAGGTCCAGCTCACGCCTGTCAACTTCGTTATGTGTCTTCCGCACCAGGTCTATAAGGGTGTCTGTGGCGTACGGCTCCCCCATCCTTCCCATGGCCGAAACGACCACGACAGGAGAATAGCCGCGCGACTTCGCCTCCAGCACCTTGGTCGCCGCGCGGGCTCTCTGGGCGGGCGTGGCGACTGAGGTGCCGCCGAACTTCTGCACCAGGATCCTCACGGCCTTCACCTCGCCCGAGTCGTCAAATTGCGCCTTTGGTCGGTGAGCTACGCCCCCGGTCGATGAGGCGTACATCCTGGACGCGCTCCGCGTCATGCCCTTTGCCGCACCGCGCGGGTTCTAGATGAGACCCTGACGGAGGGCCTCCTCTGCTATTTGAACGGCGTTCAACGCCGCACCCTTTCGGAGCTGGTCGCCGACGATCCAGAGATTGAGGCCGCGCTCGATGGAATTGTCTTCCCGCACGCGCCCGACCTGCACCTCATCACGGCCCGCGGCCGACAAAGGCATAGGATACACCATGTCTTCCGGGTCGTCCACGACCTTGATTCCAGGAGCCCGCGAAAGAACCTCGAGGGCCTGCTCACGAGAAAGCTTCTTTTCCGTCTCGATGTTGAGCGACTCGGAGTGGCACCTTTCCACCGGCACACGCACGGTCGTCGCCGTTACCGCGATACCCGGCCCCATTATCTTCTCCGTCTCGCGCACCATCTTCCATTCTTCTTTTGTGTAGCCCATGTCCTGGAACACGTCTATATGCGGGATCAGATTGAACGCGATCTGATAGTGCTTTGGAGCGGACGCAAAGGGCAGGGCCCCGGGGTTCACCACCTCGCCCGCAAGATATGCCCGGCTTTCCTCGAAAAGCGCGCTCATCGCCCGCGCGCCCGCGCCTGAAACCGCTTGGTACGTGGACACCACGACCCGCCTCACCGTGGCAGCGTCGTGAATCGGCTTCAGAACGACGACCATTATGATCGTGGAGCAGTTCGGGTTCGCGATGATGCCAGAATGCTTCGCGATGTCCCCTGGGTTCACTTCAGGCACTACCAAGGGCACCCTTGGGTCCATGCGGAATGCGCTGGAATTGTCTATCACCAGGACACCGGCCTGCGCCGCAATGGGCGCATAATCCCTGGACACCGATGCCCCGGCGGAAAAGAACGCAAGGTCATGCCCGGCAAGCCCGGATTCCGAAAGAGCGTGCACGGGCAGGCTCTCGCCTCGGAAACGCATGGTTTTCCCTTCAGACCTTGCCGACGCAAACAAGGAGAGCGTAGCGCAGGGAAAGTTCCTTTGTTCAAGGACCCGAAGGAACTCCTGGCCGACCGCCCCCGTTGCGCCGACTATGGCTACGTTTAGTTTGCGCACGGTCATCCCCTCTCAACGCACCCCGGGTGGCCTAACGCCCCGGCGCGCCGAGCGCCTGGCCTTTCCATCGAGACGCCACATATGACCTGGCACAGGTGACCTGAGCGCTGGCGCCGCGTGAGCGGCATGACGCGTGGGGCCCCCGGGTATGCCCCTCAACCGCTATCTTAGGTTAGCATATCCCGCTGTCTTCGTCCTGTCAACAAGCAACGGCTGAATCTGTCTTCCCTGCAACGCACCCACGACCGCGTCCACCATGAGGCTCATGTCGCTCACGAGGGAGTTGGGCTTGGTTTCCGGTGCGTCCTGGCCGAACGGGATCATATAGATATTCTTGGTATTGAGAAGGAGGCCGAGGTTTTTCGCGTTTGCGCCGAGGGCGTCGTTTGTCGAGATCCCGAGAATCAGCGGGCGCCCGTTGCGCAGAGTCGACTTCGCGGCCATGAGCACCGGGCCGTCTGTGATGCCCAGGGCGAGCTTGGCCAGGGTGTTCCCCGTGCATGGTGCGATGACCAAGGCATCGAGGACTTTCCCAGGCCCCAGGGGCTCGACCTCCTGGATGGTGCATGCCGGCTCTCTCCCGGTGATCTGCTCGAGCCTCCGCGCTGTGTCGGCGGCTTTTCCGAACCGGGTGTTCTGCGTCGCAACCTTCTCAGACATGATGGGATAAACGTCCGCTCCCTCCGCAACGAGCTTTTCGATCTCGGGAATGACCTCCGGGATGGTGCAGAAGGACCCGGTCAACGCAACGCCAATCTTCTTGCCAGCAAGCCGCATGGCTCACACCTCCAGCATGTGTTGCGCACCTCACGGGTCAGTGAAGACGGGCAAGTTGCCTGCGGATCATCTGGGGCAACGCCTCGGCGAGGATCGCGCCGGCGGTTCTGGGCGCAACCTTTCCGGGCAAGCCCAGGGCGTGAACGGTTTTTACGCCGTACCGGGCGGCGGCTTGGAAGTCAGTGCCCCCCGGCTGCGACGCAAGGTCGATGATGAGCGATCCCGGCCTCATCCCTTTGATAACTTCCTCGGTGAGCACTACGGCAGGCACTGTGTTGAACACGACATCCGCGTCAGACGTTGCCCGGGGCAGGGACGAGAGGTGAACCGTAGACGCGCCCATCTCCTCGGCCCTTGCCAGCTGTGCAAGGTTTCTCGCGGCGACCGTGGTCCGCGCGCCCAGTGCCAGCAGGACTCTCGCCAGGGTGATGCCGACCCGGCCGAATCCAACAACGACCGCGCGGCACGAATGGATCGTCACCGGCAGTTCCTCCATGGCGATCTGGATGGCGCCCTCCGCGGTCGGTATCGAGTTCCTTATGGCGACTTCATCGTCCTCCGTCACCTCAACGAGGGTGACACCGTGCTTCGCCGCGAACTCTTTGAGTCTCGGCCTCGCGGCTCCAACGAACAGCGGGACGCCGGGCGGGATGAACTCGAGCACCTCCTCGCTTAGCGCTATCGTGACTTCCGGATCGAGCGTTCGCACCTTGCCGCCGACGTCGAGCCCGCCCATGCCGACCACCACGGCGTCAGCACCACGGAGTGCCTCGAACACGGAGGTCTCCCGGTCCACGCCGGCCAACTCGGGAAGATCGGGATATCCCACAGCTTTCACCCTGGCGCCCTCCGCTAGAAACCTCTTCATCACCTCTATCTCCCGCCAATCCCCCCCGAGCACCGCGATGACAAGCCCACCAAGGCCGCCCTTCATCCACGGTCCCTCCCCTGACCTCAAGTCGCTACGCGTAATATATGAACTCATGCGGGGGCCGGTGCTTGTTCCGGAAAGCCTCTCGGGGTGTTCCGGAAACTTTCCTTCAAGGACTTGCGCGAGATCCTCAAGGGGCACGAGGTCGGACACGGCAAGCATAGGGTGCGAACGCGGGTCCCGGGAACGCAGCGTTCTTCGAGCGAAGGCTCAAGTTCTTTCTGAAAGCAACAGAGGTTGCCGGTGTTGGAAGCGAGCGCCACAACACCGGCAACCCCCATGGCGAATTCCGCACGGCTCAACTACTTGCTGAAATCAACCACTTGCTGAAACAAGCGACCTACGCGAGCAACGCTCGCCGCCTGACTCAGAGGTCGAGAATATGCTCGAGGCCAAAGACCGCGTGATCCAGTTCGACAACCCTCCGGATGGCCAGCAGCACGCCGGGCATGAAGGATTCCCTCGATATGGAGTCATGGCGAATCGTAAGCAGCTGGCCCGGCCCTCCGAAAAGGACCTCCTGGTGGGCAACCAAGCCCGGCAGCCTCACGCTGTGTATCCGCACCCCGCCCACGCTCTCGCCGCGGGCGAGCGGCCCTTCGGCGCCCGCCGCGGCTGCGGCCTCAGCCCGCGCCCGGTCCACTCTGGCCACGCCTTCCGCGGTCTTGATGGCCGTGCCCGAGGGCGCGTCCACTTTTCTGTCGTGATGCAGCTCGATTATCTCGGCGGCGTGGAAGTACCGCGACGCGATCTCGGCGAACTTCATCATGAGCACGGCACCTATCGCGAAATTCGGAGCCACTAAGGCGCCGGTCCGGCTCCTCCGGCAAAGCCCGTCGATCTCATCGAGCTCAGCGGCGCCGAGGCCCGTCGTCCCCACAACACACCGTACGCCCATCTCCAGCGCCGTCCTGACGTTCCCCATGACGGCGGCGGGATGCGTGAAGTCCACCATGACATCCGGCTGAAGGCGAGAGAGGGACGACGCCAGATCCCGTGTCACCTCGAGAACCTCGTCCGTGCGCTCGGGATCGACCGGCACCATCCCCTCCTTGACGTCGACTCCTCCGACAAGCTCCATGTCGGGCTCTCTCGACACCGCCGCCACGACCTGCCTCCCCATCCGGCCCGCGGCGCCAGCCACGATCACTTTTATCAGCGATGTTTTCTCCGTCCTCATCTCCATATCCTCCCCTCCCACATTCGCTCGTAAGTGAACGTCACTTCGGCACCGCTCTTCACCGGCAGCTCCCACCGGACCGACGGGCCTCCGAATCAATGGATCTCGATATCGGACGCGCCGAACTTCGCAAGCACGTTTTTCGCGTCGTCCACGGTGTTGTCGTCGGCCTTCACGACCGCGAGGATCTTGCCTTCCTTCACCTTGTTCTCGTAGTACCGTCCCCGCTCTTCGGGAATGCCGAGATCAACGAGGCCTCCCACGATCCCGCCGGTCACGGCTCCCGTGAGCCCCGCGGCTATGGGACCCGCGGCCACGATGGGGCCGATCCCGGGGATGGCAAGCGCGCCAAGCCCGGCGAGAATACCCGCTGCCCCACCTATAGCGCCGCCGGTGAGGGTCCCGCCGGTAAGGTCGTCCCCTCCTCTTCGCATCGTGAGCCCGCCCTCACCGCGGTCGCCCCCCTTCATGCGGTCTTCCTTAGCAACAATGGATACCTTGTCGTCTCCGAAGCCCTTTTGCTTGAGCTCCTGGACCGCTCTCTCCGCCTGATCGCGCGAATCAAACGTGCCGATTACGCTTGCCATTTGCAGAGCCTCCTCCGAAACACAGGATTTCGGCGTTAGTTTGCCATGATGGCAAGCCAGGTATTCACCGGACTCCGTGGCGGCCGCAACCTCCTCGGCACACCGGTCCCCGGGGTCTTGCACGTCGCGGCCATCGATCTTCTCCTTGATGCGCAGGTACTGGGCGACGAGCCTGTCCAGGTTTTCGCTGATGCGGTACGTCTCCGCCCCATCAAGCCTCCCGTCGTCCCTGGCTATGGCCATGCGAAGCTCCGCGCGCAGCTCCTCGATGGCATCCCGGAGCCACTGCAGCCTCTCGCCTATCTTCCCGACCATGGTACTCCCTCCGAACGAATGACGATTTGGCCTTCCTTGGGCCGACCGCGGCCGCAACGGGCTTCGCCCTGCTGAGCAGCTCCGCCGCCACCTCGCGCACGTCATCTCCGGTCACATCATCGATCTTGCCGAAAACCTCGTCCGGAGTTTCCAGAGGTTCATGGAAGAGCTCGAGCCGTCCAAGCCTGCTCATGCGGCTGCTCGTCGTCTCGAGATTCAACACAAGGCCGCTCTTCAGCTGTTCTTTGCCCCTTGCGAGCTCCTCTTCGCTGATTCCGCACGACGCCACCCGTTCAAGCTCCTCGCGGATCAGATCCTCCACGACCTCCGCACGGTCCGGGTTCGTGGCCGCATAGAGGATGAAAGCCCCCACATCGTCAAACGACGCTACGTACGAGTATGTCGAGTAGACCAGGCCTCGATCTTCCCTGAGATTCTGAAATAGCCTTGAGCTCATGCCACCGCCAATAGCGATGTCAAGCAGATAAAGCGCGAACCTCTTCGGATGTTTCCTGTTGTACGCCTCAACCCCAAGGCAGAGATGCACCTGTTCGGTGTTCTTCTGTCGGAACACGCGCACGCCCGGCGTCCACGACGGGCGCACCTCACGGACTGTGCCGGACGGCGGCAGCTCGAGATGTTTATCCAGCGTCTCCAAGATCCTCTCGTGAGTCACGTGTCCCGCCGCCGCAACCACCACATTGTCGCACGTGTAGTGGTCACGCATGTATCTCACTACGACGTCCCGCGTCAGGTTTCCGAGCGTCTTTTGTGTCCCGAGCACGGGCAAGCCGAGAGACCGGTTGCCCCAGGCCGCGGCCGCGACCTCGTCGTGAACCAGGTCTTCCGGCGAGTCTTCGTACATCCCGATCTCTTCGGCGACCACGCCCCTCTCCTTTTCCACATCCTCCGGAGCTAGGAGTGGCCGGCAAACCAAGTCGCATAGGATGTCCACAGCAAGGTCAACGTGCCGGTCGAGCACCTTCGCGTAAAAGCAGGTATGGTCCTTGCCCGTGAAGGCGTTCAACTGTCCTCCGACGTCGTCCATCTCTTCGGCGATTCGCCTCGCCGTGCGCCGTGTCGTCCCCTTGAAAACCAGGTGCTCGATGAAGTGCGAGACGCCGTTCTCGGCCGGATGCTCCCACCGTGACCCCGCGTTCACCCAGATGCCTATGGAGCAGGACCGCACGTGGGGAATCTCCTCGGTCACAACTCTCACGCCGGAAGGGAGGCAGGTTCGCTTGTAGGAAGCCGTGTCATCCGTCTTTGACAGTTCTCTCCACCCCTCGTCATCAACCGACAGACACTCATAAATTCGCCCACGTCAATATGATTCCTCTTTCGTACCGAGAGAATCTCGCCCGGTTGTTGCACATCGTTTTCGCACCGGCTGAAGCGTCCGTCGCGTTCGACGGCACAAGCGCGTCCCGGGCGCCGAACGGACCACGGCAGGCCGGAGCCGTCCTTTGGAAGATGAGGCCCGCACGCCTCGCCTTCCGCCGTTACACTTGGATGGCAGTCTCTACAGAAACAGGCTCGCCTAGAGAAAGTTACATAAAGGATCGCCAGGTTCGCAATAGAAGTCCACATTACACACCGTGTGCGTCCGCATCGGCCGGACGTTCCGACCGAGGAGGAGAAGCCCGACTTGGACCCAAAGATCGCAGCAGCTGTCATGACCCTCCTTCTACTGGTTTTCTCCGCACAAAACCAAAGCCCCTCCCCCGGCCCCGTCGAGCCGCCTGCGGACGCGCCCGGTGTGTCGGTGTCGGGCGGGGCCGTGGCCGGACCCGCAGCCGGGCCCACGTCGACTGGGGGCAGCGCAAACCAAGGAGCCCAAAAGGCAGCCGGGAGCACGCAGCCCCGGTCCGATACTACAGTGTCACCAGCGTCATCCAAAGCGAAGCCCGTGCCCCAGCTCGAGCCCGGCATGAGCACCACGGTCACGGAACGCGCACGGGTGAGGAAGGGGCCTGGCACATCATACGCCACCCTCACGAAGGTGAGCCCCCCCACGAAGTTCGTCATCCTCACGCGTCACGATGACTGGTATCAGGTCCGGTTGGATAACGGTCGGGTGGGCTGGATCGCGGGTTTTCTCCTGGTGGACCCGCTTGACGGGCGCAAAGACGACGCGGGCTTCGGCCCGGGCGAGACGGCGCCCGCTGCGCCGGGACGCAGCAAGAACGGCACCACCTGGGTATTGGGGTACTACACGGAGGACTATCCGGGCGACCCCACGTCGTACGGTTCGCTCCTGAGGGGCAAGGGCGTCCTCGACTCTATGGCGGCGTTCCTTCACCCTGTGGGGACCGACGGCCGCGTATCCGGGACGGCGAGCAAGCGCGCGGTCGAAGCCGCGAAGGCCGCTGGAATCCAAGCCCTGGCGCTCGTCCATAATATGGGTCCTTCAGGGTTCGACGCAAAACGCGCAAGCGCCCTTCTCCAGAACACCAACTCGCGGGAAAGGGCGATATCAGACATCCTGAACATCCTGGAGCAGGGCGGTTACGACGGGGTAAACATCGATCTCGAGAACGTGTACCCGTCCGAGCGGGACAAGCTCACAGCGCTCATGCAGGAGCTCGCTCAAAAGCTCAAGCCGCGGGGATATCTGGTAACCATCTCGGTGCCAGCAAAAACGGCGGACCACTCCGGAGCGGACTGGGTCGGTGCGTTCGACTATTACGCGCTCGGCCGTGTATGCGACCGCGTGATGTTGATGACCTACGACGAGCACGCGTGGACCAGCGGCCCAGGCCCGGTCGCGTCCTACAATTGGGTGGAGAAGGTCGTGCGGTACGCCATAACGCAGATGCCACGCAGCAAGATCCTGTTGGGGATCCCGGCTTATGGGTATGACTGGAACCTCCAGACGGGCAAGGTGACGGCCCTTTCGTACACGCAGGTCATGAGCCGCGCCAAGGCCCTCGGCATCGACCCGTCGTGGGACCAGACCGCAAGATCGCCTTATTTCAAATACGTAGACTCGCACGGCGCCCGACACGAGGTGTGGTTCGAGTCCTCCAGCAGCATAAAGCCCAAGCTTGACCTCGTCACCGCGTACAGCTTGGGCGGCGTGGCCATATGGCGCCTGGGATACGAGGACGACGCCTACTGGCAAGTCATCCGGGAGAAGCTGGAATGACGGTGGCGGACGGATGCCACGGCGCTCTGGAGCATCGTCTCACCGAACGCCCATGAGCTCAGATACCGTTGCGAACTGATAGCCGTTTTCCCGAGCGGCCTCAACGATAGTGGGAAGCGCCTTGATCGTGACCTCCGTCGGATGCATCAGGATTATCGCGCCAGGGGCAATCTTTCGCGCAACCCGGTCGATCACCTTCTGAGGGTCCTTCGTGTTCCAGTCTATGGTGTCGATTGTCCACATGATGGTGGTGTAGCCCAGAGACGCGGCGGTTGACGTCACGGTCTGGTTGCATTCCCCGTAGGGGGGAGCGAACAGCTTCCTGGGCTTCGCACCGAGCCTCCCGAGCAGGTCCTCGTTCCGGAGAATGAGGTCACGGATCTCCGCCTCAGGCATCTTGGCCACATGCACGTGTTTCGCGCCATGGTTCCCGATCTCATGCCCTTCAGCGGCAACAAGCCTCACGGAGTCCGGGCACTTCTGGGCCCACTCCCCGTCGATGAAGAAGGTAGCCTTGATGTTGTTAGCGCGGAGAATCTCCAGCATGCCGGGGAGGTATTCCTCACCCCACGCCACGTTCACCGCGAGGGCCATGACCTTCTGGTCGGTGTCGACTTTATACACGGGGTTGAAGAGCCTCCGCGTTATGGTCGGCATGATGGTCACCCTGGCGAGCTCCACCGCTTCGCCAGGCTTAGCCTGCATCACCCTGGCTACGGTGAGGTCCACATCGACATCGGTGCCTGGCTCCTCAGCTATTATCTCTCCGGTCTCCTTGAAAAGCATGGCGTCCTTCGGGGCGACCCGCTCCTGTTCCGCCATGGCTTCCACCAGTCGCCGCACTTCCTGAGACAACAACCCAGCCATCTGTCTGCCCTCGAGGGTCACGCCGGGGCGGACCCCGTAAAAGACGCGTTTCACCTCATCGAGGGACGAGACGAAGACCGCGGTAAACACCATGACAAGGAGCGCGAACGCTGCGAGAAGTATGCCTTCCCTGCTTATCACGATGGCCGTCAGACGCGCCTCGCGCTTGGGGACCAACCTGTCCTCCCTACGCATCCACCGGAGACCTCCCCTCATGCCGTCCAGCTTCCCCAGGCACCTCTATCGGACGCTGCTCTCCCGTGTGAGGGTGTATGTAGTACCTCCCCTCCAGCAGGAGGCTGGAAAGAGGAACGATGGCGTACCCCTGCCTCTTCAGTTCCGCTATGACGGAAGGCAGGGCTTCAATCGTGTGGGCGCCCGTGACATGGAACCTCACGATGGCCCCCTTGTGAATCTTCCCGAGAACCCTGTCTTTGATGTCGTTGGCGGGGGCACCCCGCCAATCCAGCGAGTCTATGCTCCATACAACAGTCTCATAACCGAGGTCTCTAGCGGTCTCGATAACCTTGTTGCTATACTCGCCGTAAGGCGGCCGGAACACCTTCGGAGCGCGCCCCGTGACCTCTTCCAAAGCCTTGTGGGCCTTCTCCAGCTCCCGTTTCAGCTCGGAAGGGGAAAGCGAGTTGGGGTGCGGCACAGAATAGGTGTAGTTCCCTAGGTCGTGGCCGTCCGAGACGATCTGCCGGGCCACAACGGGATGATCCAACGCCCATTTGCCCGAGACAAAGAACGTCGTCTTGACGTCGTGCTCCTTCAGCACCGCGAGGATCTCTGCCGTCCGGTCCCTGCCGAACCCGCTCTCGAACGTGAAAGCCACCTTTTTGTCGGCGGTGGCAACGAAGTACACGGGAACGAGCCTGCCCGACACGGTGGCGATGACTGCCCGCGCAGCGCCCACGAGAGCAAGCTCGGCGGCGTGTATGAGGGCGAGCAATAGTATGGCTGCAATGACCAGGCGGTGCCAGTTTCGCCCTATGACAACGAGCATGGGCCGCCCTCCCCATGGACCGCGTTCCGGTAATTATGTATGCGGGCCGGGAATGCCGCATTCCTCGGGTTATCGAGATGCGGCGGGCGCCATGCCTCCTTGCCAAGCCCGCGAGTCCAGCATGGCTTTGTGGCACGAGGACGGAAACGGGGGCGGCACCTGCGCCCCCGCACCTGCTGGGCCGTTACGGACGGAAGTTCCAACCAGAGAGCTGACCGGACCAGTCCGACGCGGCCGAGTCCCTGACTCGCACCCTTACCTTGCGAAGTAGTGGTTTCCTATGATGGTGGTTATGGGACGAGAGAAGATCCACGGAGAGGAGACTTTCGCAGGATTGTAGAAGTAGAGGGCACCGTACGTGGGATCCCATCCAGCCAGCGCGTCCTGGGCGGCCCGATAGGACTCTGGGTCCGGCGGCAGGTTGATCTGCCCGTCCATGACAGACGTGAACGCCCACGGCTCGTATATCACGCCGGCTACTGTCTTGGGGAAGCGGGGGTTTTTCACTCTGTTCATGACGACCGCACCCACGCCCACCTTGCCCATGTACGGCTCGCCTCTGGCCTCACCCGCTATGAGGTGGGCCAATAGTTCGTAATCGGATGACGCTGCGCTCGCGACATCGCCCGACGGCACGGGAAGACGCGCCGACGAGACGAGGAGCACGGCCAGAAGTCCGAGTGCCACGATTCTGGTCTTGCCGAGTCTCATGGCGTTACCTCCTTACCTGGTACTTTGTCGAAGCGCGCCAATGCGCGCGAAGCGGAGCCCGAAGGCCCCGTTTATACGAACTCGTGAGCGGATCATAACATACCAACGCAGGACAGGGCAACCGGAAGATCATGTCAAGGTGGATCCCGTGTCAGCCGAGCCGGGAGCGTACCCTGGAAACAACGTCCGCGGTTGTGCCGGTAAAACACTCGACGCCGGCGGGGAGCGAAGATAGGAAGACTGCTCCGTACCGCTTTTCCACGAGCCGCTTGTCGAGGACAACCACGACGCCTTTGTCCTCGCGGGTTCTTATGAGCCTTCCGAATCCCTGCCGGAACCTCACCACCGCGCTGGGGAGGGTATACGAGTAGAACCCACTGCTACCGGCCTTTTCCGCGGCCTCCACCTTCGCTTCCACGAGCGGGCTCGTAGGCACCTGAAACGGCAGTTTGACCAGGATAACACAGGAAAGGGCCTCACCAGGCACGTCAACGCCCTGCCAAAAGCTGTCGGCGCCAAGGAGGACGCCGGGCTTCTGCCGGAAATGCGCGAGCATGAGATGGCGAGGCATGTCCCCTTGTCTGAACACAGGGATTCCCGTGCCTTCCAGGCCGACGCGCAGCACCTCGTGGATGTGGTAGAGCATGTCCATGGACGTAAAGAGGACGAAGGCCCGCCCCCTCGACGCCTTTACGATGTCGATGATCGCGCCCGCGGCCGCATCCTGGAACTCCGGGTCCTGGGGGTGTGGGAGATCGCAAGGCACGGCAAGCAGCGCCTGCCTCGAGAAATCAAATGGCGACTCGAACACGATCTCCATGGGCGGCTCGCTGAGGCCAGTGAGGCCGACCTCCTTTCTAAAGAAGCCGAACTCCCCACGCACGGTCATCGTGGCGGACGTAAACACGGCCGACTCGACCTGGGAGAAAAGGCGTTCACCAAGGATCGGTCCGACGTCGAGGGGTGTCGCCACGAGCCCGATGTCATTGGGGAGCGTCTCGGCCCAGTACACGTACGTTTCGTCCTCTCGGCGCATCACGAACTCGAGGGCCGCAGCCTCCGAGGATATCCGCACCGCCGACCCCTGGAGATCTGCCATGAGACTCTGGAGATGCTCGTCGTCGTCAACATCAAGATCCGCGAGGCTATCCAGCACGGAGGCAAGGTCGCGGGCAACCTCACCCGCCCTGATGGTGACGCGTTCCGCGCCGGGGACGACCTCTTCCTTCCAAGCCGCCGCCGCGATGAGCTCGTCCTTCAATCTCACTGCGCGCTGCCTGCCGCGGTCGCGTTCGCCTTGGCCCTCCCGCGAGTTCTCCTGCCCCATCTCCCGCTGGAGAGGGTCAGCGCCCCAGAGGTCCATCACCCTCGCGAACGAGTCGAAGAACCACTCGACGCTCTCGCGCAGGCGCTTGACGCTCTCGGTGGCGACGTCCACCAAGCGCCCTGCGCTGGCGAGGTCGCCATCCGCGCCCCCGCCCGCAGCCCAGCGAAACAGGCTTGCCCGCAGCGACGCGAGCAGCCCGCCCTCGCCTCTTCGACCGTCACTCCTGCCACGTCCCCGCTCCGTGCGCACAAGGTCCTGGCAGGCCTTGCGCATTTGCGCGAGGCTCGCGCGGCGACCCAGCCTTTCAGCCGCGACCTCCGGGACGTTGTGGGCCTCGTCCAAGATCACGTAATGATAATCCGGAAGCACTCGCGCGCCCGGCACGCCCGGGAACGCCGCCCTGAGCGCAAGGTCGGAGAAAAGCAGATGGTGGTTGGTGACCAGGATATCTGCTTCCTCCATCTCCGCCCTCGCCTTAGCGAAATAGCAGGTGGA
This sequence comes from Betaproteobacteria bacterium, assembly GCA_050260395.1. Taxonomy (GTDB): domain Bacteria; phylum Bacillota; class SHA-98; order UBA4971; family UBA4971; genus UBA6256. The sequence goes on along the minus strand of JBLNCC010000007.1, from coordinate 27,587 downwards.
GAGGTACGGGCACTTCGCGCGGAGGCACGACATGGAGTCGGAGGCGATCTGGTCCCAGAGAGCCGCGGGCACCGCTATGTGGAAGTCCGACTTCGAGCCGGTGGCAACCCCCGGCAATTCGGCAAGGACGCTCGCCAGCGCTTGCCGTAAAGCCGGGTCGGCCCACGCCTCATCGGCCTCGCCCGCGACGCGCGCGAGCTTGCGCCGGCATACGTAGTTGGCCCTGCCCTTCACCAGGGTGAAACGGAACCGCCCGCCGAGCGCCCGCGAGAGGCCGGGGAGATCCTTGTGGATGAGCTGCTCCTGAAGGTTTATCGTGTTTGTGGACACCACGACCTTCTCGTTGCTGTCACGCGCCCACAGCACGGCTGGGACCAGGTACGCGAGGGACTTGCCGGTGCCAGTGCCGCTCTCGATGAGCGCGTGGCGGGAGGTGGAAAAGGCTTTCCAGACCGCAAGGGCCATTTCGACCTGGGGCTGCCTGATCTCGTAGCCCTCGAATGCCGAGACGAGCGGGCCGTCCGCCGAGAAGATGGCCGTGACCTCGGTTCTGCCGACCCGCGACATCTACCAGCTCACCGCCTCGGCCGCAAGGCGGCGCAGCGCGGCAAGGTTGCGCGCGTCATCGTCGAGGGTTTTGCGGGGGGTCTCGAGGATGAAAGGAAGATGGGCAAGCTTCCTGCAGCCTAGGATAGTGCGGAAGCCGTCTTCGCCGACGCGTCCCTTGCCGATGTCAGCGTGGCGGTCCAAGTGCGATCCGAGGTCTCCGACGGAATCATTGGCATGCACCAGCGCAAGGCTCGCCGAGCCCACGGTGGCCTCCAGCTTTTCGAGGACTTGCGATAGGCCCTCCGCGGTCCGGATCTCGTAGCCCGCCGCAAGCACATGGCAGGTATCCAAGCATATGCCTAGCGGCACAGCGCGTGCCTGGTCCATGATCTCCATCTGTTCCTCGAACGTCTTGCCTATCTCCGTGCCGGCGCCCGACACCATCTCCAGGAGCAGGCGCGGCTTTTCTCCAGCTCCGTTGCCGGCCGGGGGCCTGTGACACGCGATCTCGCACGCGTCCACGACCGCCGAGGCGATCCTGGCGATGCCGGCCGCCTCGCCCGAACCGAGATGGCTGCCGGGGTGAAACACGAGCATCTCAGCTCCGACCGCCTTCGCAAGCGCGATATCATGGGCGAGCGCGTCGCGCGACGCCTCATATGTTTCCTTCTTCGGGGACGCGAGGTTGAGCAGGTACGGAGCGTGGATCACGAGCGGCTGGATCCCCGCGGACGCGAGGCCTTCTCTGAAAAGCCGGGCCTCTTCTTCATCGATCGACCCCGCCCGGAGGCTGCGCGGGCTTCGCGAGAACATCTGCATCGTATCGCATTTGAGGAAGCGAGCGGCTTCGAGAGCGCTCCTGAGGCCACCGGCCCTGTTCACGTGGGCGCCGAACTTCACAGCACATCACCCCCGGGGGCAGGTATTCGCTGCTCGGAAGGGATTTCCTGCAAAGGCGGACGCGCCGCGCCGCATCCGTCAGCGAGCTTGGCCCGTAACGAGAGCCTCCTCGCTATCTGCGGCCGAGCGCGTCAAGAAAACGGAGGAGAGGGTTTCGTTCGATGGCCGCTGTGATTGAATGGCCTTCAGCGTAAACGTGGACGAGACATAACGCCACCAGCGCAGCCACCCTCACTGGCACTGGGGTGGCGAGTGCGAGCCAATAGCCGAGCGCCGCGCCGAGAGGGTTGCTCCCGGCGTCCCCGAGCATGCTGCGCTCTGCCAGGTCGTCCCCTATCTCCGCGAGGGTGGCTCCGGCGAGGCCCACCGGGACGAGGGCGGGAGCCGGCAAACCAGTGGCGATCGCGAGCGCCGCGGATCCCACCATGTATGCCTTAGCGGCACGCCCAGGCCGGAGGTCGAGGAGGTTGGAGAAATTCGCCGCGAGGGCCACCGTAAGGGCATCCACCGCCAGGGCGGGCACAGGCATGGTCGGCGCGGCGATGCGAATGGTTATCGCCGCGAACGCCAAGATCACGCCTGCTTTCAGGAGCCCCGTCGTGACAACCCCCTTCCTGAAAAGCGCGACCGCGTGTCCGGTTATCCCCCGGGAGTCGCTCGACCCGAAAAGGTCATCGACGGCGCCCACGAGCATGGCCGCGTTCACGACAACGAGGCAAGGGGCGGCCAAGGCCGTCGTCGCGTCCTCCAGGAACGCCATGACAGCCCAGGCCGCAATGGTCGCCGAGATCACGAGGGGGATCCCCATTGACGCGGGAACAAGGCGCCCCGCATAGTTCGGTCGGAGGTGTCCGAAGCGCGCCATCATGCCGCGGCCGAGCGGGGTCGTGGCGAAAGCGAGGATGTACGCGAGTATGAAACACGCCGTCAACGCACAAATCACCCCTCCGCCCCGGTCCGAGGGCGTGGAATGATGCGACTCGCAAGAGCCCGTGTCACCCAATACAGCTGCCGTCCTCTGTGGACGAACCCGGGGAGGTCCCGCCCCGTCACCCTGTGCGACATGTCGCATTCCACCTCCACGATGCGGTGCCCCCGCCTTGCAGCGTCGATGGTGAGCGCGACCTCCACACCGAACCCGTCAGCGAACGGCACGAGCCCCAGGAGAACCTCGCGTCTCGCTGCCCGCTGTCCTGAAAGCGGGGCTGAAAGGGAGAGACCGCACAAGTGTCTTACGCCGAAACACGCCACGGTTCTGACGATGCCGAATCCACCCATTCTGGTCCCGTGGCGCGCCCGCGGAAACCGGGCGATGGTCATGTCCGCCTCGCCGCGCGCGATGGGCTCGACGAGCCTGCCCAGCTCGGACGCTGTCTCCGCTAGATCCGCATCGAGAAAGACCACGACATCCCCTGTAGCACCCAGCACACCTCGGGTGAGCGCAGCGCCCTTTCCGGAGCGGCGGCCCGTCTCTACCACACGCGCCCCTGCGGCGAGCGCAGCACAGGCGGTCCCGTCCGTGGACCCGTCGTCCACCACGAGCACCTCACAAGCGAGACCGCAGGCCGCAGCGGCCGTTCTCGCCGCGGTCACCGTGGCCGCAATGGTGCGCCTCTCATTGTACGCGGGGATGATGACGGAAACGCGCCCATTCATTGCGGCGGCCCCCACAGATCCGGCACCCGGATCTCTGAACCGTCCTTGATCCCGAAGTGACCTCCCCACCCGGCGAGCGCGTAAACCAGAGAAAGGCGTCCCAGCGGGAGGTCGGCGCAATCAACGGTGGAGATCCCCTCCCGTTTGTAATCGGCGACCTGCGAGACCTTCACGTTCCAGCCTTCCACCCCGACCACGTCCACCCGGAGAGCCTTTACAGCTCTCACGATGGGGATCCCTGCGTCAGCGGACGTGAACGCCGGGTCCGAGCTGCCTACCACGAGCACGACCGCGTCCGCCCGCTCGCCGCGTCCACCGCCTTGCGCCGCGTCCGCGGCATCTCCCCTGCCCTCAGCGCAAGGCGGGTCTTGCCCAACCAGTGACACGTATCCCAAACTCAAAAGGGAATTCAACAGCGGGGCGGTCTCGCCGGCCACGAGATACGAGGCGAGCGCGGAGGCCGCCTCCTGTCCCACCGCCTCTGCCCGAGACGCGGGCACCCCCAGCGACGACGCGACCTCCATGGCTTGCCGGCTGGGCGCTGGCGCGAAGCTCCCAAGGACGTTGACCACCCGCACCAGCTCGCCCCCGGCATCCACAATGGCGCGTCCCATTCGCTCCACCTCTTCGGCGGGCATCGCATCCCTGCACACCACGACGGCCACTCGCTTCCCCGAAAGCTTCCCGCGCGTGAGCGAAGCCACCACGGTGTTCTCAAAGTCGAGCGACGCGGCGAGAGCCCGTTCCGAGGCAGCGAGCCGCGTCCCGAGGCCGTCTCTCTCAGCCTTGAGGGCGGCGAAGTCCTCTTCGAGCCGGTCGATCATCTGTTCCTGCCGCTCGACGAGGGCGCTGTCGGTCACCATCGCGCTGCCGACAAGGATGCCCACGCCGAGCGCGAGGAACACAGCCACAAGGGAGGCCACATGCCATTTCATGTCGATCATCACGGATGGCCCACCCCTTCCGGCCCACCTGTCAAAAGAGCCCCATGTCGAGTTTAAGCCTGATGATCACGAGCCTTAGGATCTGTCTAGCTATATCAGATTGCGCAGCCGCGAGCGTGAGGGGAACCAGCGCCGCGACGACGAGCAAGACTATGTAACCCGTTCTCATGCGCCCCTTGTAAAGCTTGCTCACGCCCTTGGCGTCCACGAGCGTGGAACCCACTTTGAGGCGGGTGAGGAAGGTGGATGCCATTCCCGGGCGGCCTTTGTCGAGGAAATCCTCGACGCTTGAGTGCGCGCCGACGGCCACGATGAGCTCCGCGCCGTTCTCGTGGGCGAGGAGCATCGCCAGGTCCTCGCTCGTGCCCGGAATGGGACACACGGCGGCATCGAGGCCGGTGCGCTTGACCCGCTCCAGACCGGGGGCCCGGCCATCCGGGTAGGCGTGGACCACGAGCTCGTTGCCGCGCCGCAGGGCCTCGTCGGACACGCTGTCCATGTCGCCTACGATGATGTCAGGGGAGAATCCGAGTTCGAGGAGGGCGTCCGCTGCGCCGTCCACAGCGATGAGCACGGGACGCACTTCCTCGATGTAGGACCTGATGGCGCGGAGGTCCTCCCGGTAGTCCCTTCCCCGCACCACCACGAGCGCGTGCCTCCCGGCAATTCTGGTGCGAAGCGGCGGGAAGCGATGATCCCCGAGGATCGCCGATTTCTCCCGCCGTGCGTACTCGATGGTGTTCGACACGAACGCGTCGAGCTCGCGTGAAAGGCCGTGGCGCGCCCTCCCGATTTCGCGCTCCAGCGAGGCCAGCGTCTGGACCCGCCCCGTGCCCACCACTTTTCCGTGCCTCATCACGGCGTTCCCCTGTAGTTCGATGACCTCGCCGTCTCGAACCAGGTCCATGATGTGCGGGCCGACCTCGTCGATGACGTACACGCCCGCCCGGCACAACGCGAGTGGCCCAGGATTGGGATACCTGCCACTCACGGACTTGCGCGCGTTCACCACGGCACGCGCCCCCGCGCTGGCAAGGGACTCGCACGCCACGACGTCGATGTCCTCATGGTCGACCACGGCGATCTCACCGGGGCGTAGCCGTGTCAAGAGGTTCTTGGTCTTCCGGTCGACCCTGGCGACGCCTCTGTACCTCACGTGGCCGCCCTCCGCGCGTTCCCTGGAGTCTTCGCCACCTCCCCCCCTCGTGGAATAGTATGCTGAGCCCCGGAACTTATCATTCCGGGGCTGTCTTGCGGAGGCTCTTGAAATCCCAGAGGCTGTCCTGTTCTCCCTGGATGCCAACAATGCTCGCAGGCGTGACGCCTCCGACGCCTGCGCCGAATCGTCAGCTCGCCCGCATTTCGAGGCGGAGTTTATCAGCGACTCTCGCGATGAACGCGGAATTGGTAGGCTTCCCCTTTTCGCTGCTCACCGTGTGCCCGAAAACGCTGTTCAGGAACTCGATGTTTCCGCGGGTCCACGCGATCTCGATAGCGTGCCGGATGGCGCGCTCAACCCGGGGGGCGGTGGTATCGAACTTCTGCGCCACTCTTGGGTACAGCTCTTTCGTGACCCCATTGAGGAGGCCGACCTCGTTGACGACCATGATGATGGCCTCTCTGAGGTACATGTAACCCCTGATGTTGGCAGGGATCCCCATTTCGTGGATGATCCGGGTCACTTCGGTGTTGAGATCGCGCGGGGCCTCGGCCGGACCGGCCCTCCTCTTTCTCACGACCTCGCCGCTCTGGGCCACTTGCCGGATGCGCTGGGCCAACGTTTCCATATCGAACGGCTTGAGTATGTAGTAGTCGGCGCCGAGCTCGATGATGCTCTGGGTCATGTGTTCCTGACCGATGGCCGTCAGCATCACGAACCGGGGCCGCCTTGGAAGGTCCTGCTTCGCGAGGCGTTCGAGAACGCCTATGCCGTCGAGGTGCGGCATGATGATGTCGAGGACAACCACATCGGGGTTGGTGGCGGATATGCTTTCGAGGGCTTCCAGGCCGTCATAGGCGCTCCCGACCACTTCCATATCCGGCTGGGCGTTGATGAACTCCTTCAAAACCTCGCACAGTTCGTGGTTGTCATCGACTATAAGGACGCGTGTCCGACCAGAAGCCATAGAACCACCTCATCCGCCGCTGACAAATGCTAGTATTTCTGCCCTTACCTATCGACGTTTTAGGATTCTACGCCTCCGGATGAAGTCCTGCCCCCCGCGCGCGGAAAATCCCGCCCGCCGCTATGCAGCGCAGGGTGATGAAACACGTCCCGGACCAGGCACGAGCCGCGATGGAAGGAGCGGACCGGAACGCGCCGCTCTCGCCGCCTGCGCGCCTGATTTTCGCGCGAACAGCCCGGCTTCCCTCGCGAGCCACTCCGCCAGAACGCCATATCCACGGGTCTGGTCCGACACGAACACATGAGTGAGCACACCCACAAGCTTGCCGTCCTTGACGATGGGGCTGCCTGACATGCCCTGGACGATCCCGCCGGTGAGGGCAAGGAGCCTGGGGTCCACTATCTTTATGACGAGACCCTTGGTCTGAGGGGTTGCCTGCCTCGCCACCCGCTGAATCTCCACGCGGAATCTCTCGACCCGGTTGTCCTCCACCACCGTGTAGAGATCGGCATATCCCGGGGTCACTTCTTCAGCCATGGCGATGGGTATGGCCTCTTTGAAGTACGGGTTGCTGGGGACCTTCGTGAGCGTGCCGAAGATGCCGAACTTGGTGTTCCGTTCTATGGTGCCGACGACATCCTCTTCCCCGCTGAAGCTCCCGACTTTCTCGCCCGGTTGACCGCGGCTGCCGTGGTGGATGCCCAGGATCTGCGCCTGGACTATCCTACCTCTCGCCACGTCTACTTCCTTATTCGTTGCGGCGTCGGTTATGACGTGCCCGAGGGCGCAGTATACCCGGGACTCCGGGTCGTAAAAGGACAGCGTTCCCACGCCCGCGGCGTTCTCTCGGACCCAGATGCCGATCTTGTATTGTGTCGTGAGACTTCCTTGCCGCTGGAGGCCGGTGGTGTCCTCCGCCTCCACCTCGACGGGGCTCACCCGGACGGCTAGCGCCCTCGAATCGCGCAGGATGCTGATTTCGACGGGTTTCCCGCTCCGTCCAGCGAGATCGATGGCTTGTTCCACCTCGGACTTGTCGTTGACGGCGCGCCCATTGATGCTCACTATGACGTCCCCCACCTCGATCCCTGCTTCACGCGCGGGATAGCGACGTCTGCCGTCCACCCCTACGACCGGGTAATGGCCCACAACCACGACGCCCCTCGCGGCGAGCAATACCCCTATGGCATGCCCGCCCGGCATAACCCTCACCTCCGGGACCACGCTCACAAGGAGGCGTTTGACCGGGATCACGTCCAAGAGCCGTACCTCGAGGCTCGTCTCGCCCTGGGCGATCGGCACGAGCCTTACACCGGCGCCTCGCCCGCTCGGCGCGCCCGCAGCGCCGGACGACACCGAGTCCATACGCACGAGCTCCGCGCCTGTCAGGTGGAACCCCACATCGAGAGGCACCCGGACCCAGAGATCCCGTGTGGATCCCTCAAGGATGACGACCCTGTCAGGCAGGCTGCCGAACGTTAGGCAGTACGCGATAGCGCACGCAAGAACCGCCAGCAGAGCGATGGACCGGGCCCTTGACCTCGTCCTCGACCGGCCACCTCGCCACCCATCTCGGCTCGTGCCTCCCGGATGGGCCAGTCCGCGCGCCTCTCCCGGCCACTTAGAGCCGCTCGGGGCTTGTCCGCCGCCGTCGCCGCATCCGCCTGGCTCGTCCGCGTGCCTGCGTGGGCTCTCCGCCATTGTGCTCGGTATTTCGTTTCCGCTAACGGTAATGCAAGCGTGCCTGTGATCGTCCCGACCCTGTGTGCTGGCGCTCGTGTGTTCCAAACGTGGCTACCCCCGGCAGACGCATCTCGCAGGCGCCCAAAGTCGCAATCAAGGAGGCACGTTTTCGCGCGCCTCCTTGACCTGCGGTTACACCTGCAAGATTACCCTGCCCGGGAGCATGTTTTTTATGCCCCTAAAACTTTGCATGCGGTGCTTGCGGTTGTCAGGTAAAGGGTGCGGAGCACCTCTCAGGCAGCAATGACCATGAGAAGGAACCCCTTCGCACGAGCCGAGCTATGAAGAAGCCATCCATCGAATGAATATGGGGAAACGTTTCCACATAAGGCGAGCCCTGCTCGGGAAAAGCGTCCACGAACTCGCTGGGCAGGTAGGGCTTGGCGGGGTCCACCGAGAAATCGGCGTGTCTCTCGAGGAACCTCTCAACAACCTCCCTGTTCTCCTCGGGTTCGATGCTGCACGTGCTGTACACGACGACACCGCCGGGCCTCACGAGCGCCGCCGCGGCAGCCAGGAGGTTCGCCTGGGTCGCAACGAGGTCCGCGATATCCTCGGGTTTTCTCCGCCACCTTAGGTCAGGCCGCCGCCTCAGTACCCCGGTGCCCGTGCATGGAGGGTCTACGAGGGCTCTGTCGAATGGGCGCCGTGCGATGTAGGCGTCGTTGTACGAAAGGCGTGTTGCATCGCATACGAGGGTCGTGATGGACTGGATTCCAAGTCTTTCGGCGTTTTGTTCGAGGAGTCTCACCCTGTGCTCGTGGACATCGACCGCCAGGATCTCCCCGTGGTCGCCCATGAGCTCCGCCGCATGCGTGGTTTTGCCTCCCGGGGCAGCCGCGATGTCGAGCACGCGTTCGCCGGGGGCGGGGTCGAGCACGTGAGACACCAGCATAGAGCTGGGGTCCTGCACGAAGAACTCTCCGTCCGAGTAGGCACGGTGGCCAAACAGGCCCCCGCCGTCACGAACCTCGATCGCTTCGGGAACGTAGGGCGACGGAAAGGCATCGAGGCCGGACGCGGAAAGCTCTCCGAGGAGCCTCGCCCGACATGTTTTTAGCGTGTTCACCCTGATCGTTACCGGCGGGTTCTCGTTGTTCGCCGCGCACAAGCGCGCGGTCGCGTCGAAGTCCAAGCGGGCAAACCACCTGGAGACCATCCATTCGGGGTGTGAGTACTTCACCGCCAGGTGGTCGACGGGGCTCGTCGAAGCGTCGGGGAAGACGGGCCTCTTGGGATCCCGGACAAGAGCCCGCAAAACGGCGTTTACAAAGGAGGCGGCGCCCGCGTGGCCGACCGCCCGGGCGGCCTCCACCGACTCGCTGACCGCAGCTGGCGCAGGGATCCGCTCCAGGTAAAGGACCTGGTACGCGCCCAGTCGGAGCGCGTTGCGGACGACCGCGTCCATCCTTTCGGGAGGACGTGCGGCAAAGGCCGCGATGACGTGGTCGAGCGCCTTGCGCATTTTCGTCACGCCGTACACAAGCTCTGTAGCAAGAGCGCGATCGCGCTCCGAGAGCTGTACGAGCCTCAGAGCGCGATCCCTCGCAGCCGTGGCGTACGCTCCATTTTCATCGATCTCGATGAGCGCCCGCAGCGCGGCGCCACGAGCGCTGCATGTCACATCCACCGATGAACCCGTCCTGCCTCATGCTCGCGGCTGCCCCAAAACCCGCACCGGTCTAGTCCCGACGGCTGCCCCGAAGGATCAGTAGCCGCAGGAGCTGCGTCACCGCGACCGCGGTGGCCGCGACGTATGTCAAACCTGCAGCGCTCAAGACCTGGCCTGCGTGGCTGAGCTCCTCCGCCGTCATGTACCCGCCGCGGTCCAGAAACGCCAGCGCCCTCCTGCTCGCGTCATACTCCACAGGAAGCGTTACCACAGAGAACGCGACCGCTCCCATGAATAGCCAGATCCCCAGCGTCATCAGCCATTCGAGGCCGGTCCCCGCGAAGACGAAGCCGATGAGAAACAGCGGAAACGCGAGGTTCGACCCAAATGTCACCACCGGCACGAGGCTCGTGCGCACCGCGAGCGGCACATAGCCGTTTGCGTGCTGTATCGCGTGACCCGTCTCATGCGCCGCAACTCCCAGCGCCGCGAGGGAATCTCCGTTGTATACCTCGGCCGACAAGCGAAGGACTTTTGTCCGCGGATCGTAATGGTCCTGAAGCCTTCCGGGGATTTGCTCGATCCTCACGAAACTCAGGCCGTTGGCGTCGAGGATACGCCGGGCCACCTCGGCGCCGCTCACACCGCTACGTGCCCTGACCCTCGAATACGTGTTGAACACGCTCTGAACCCTGCTCTGCGCCCACAGGGCGAACAGCATCGCCGGGAATATCAGGATGTAAGTCGGGTCCCAGAAGAACATGATGCAACCCTCCCAAGCGTTGCGAATGCTGGTTGGCAGACCTCCGTCCACATCTAATTATAATCGACCACGCGCCAGGATTAAACCCATTCGCCCGCAGCGGCGCGGAACCTCAACCCCCCAAGACCGTCCCGGGGCTCATCGGGTGGCCGCGCAGGTAGTCCGCGGCCGGCATACGCCTGCCTCCCTCAGCCTGAACCTCCGTCACCAAGTACGCGCCCTGCCCCGCCTTCACGAGAAAGCCGTCTCGGGTGGTTCCGCACACGGTCCCAGGTGTGCCGCGCGAACAGGGCGTATCGGCGGCATCGGTGACAGGCCGGCCCATAAAGACCTTCAGAAGCGCCCCTTCATGTTTCGTGAAGGCCCCGGGTTTGGGGTTTCCCGCTCGCACCAGATTATGGATGGCACGTGCGCTCCCCGACCAGACGATCTCGAACTCCTCCGGCTTCACCCGCGGCGCGCGCGTCGCGGCTGTTTCGTCTTGCCGAATCCTGGGCGCATTCCCTTTCTCGATGAGCTCGAGCGTCTTCGCGAGAAGCGCCGCGCCTCGCTCCGCAAGCTCCTTTCGAAGCTCACCTGCGGTGGCATCCTCGCCGATGGGGACCTCGTCCTGCAAAATGATGTCCCCCGTATCCCAGCTCTCGGCCATATACATCGTGGTCACGCCGGTCACGCTCTCTCCTGCCATGATGGCGCGTTCGATGGGCGCCGCGCCTCGGTATTTGGGCAAGAGCGAGGCGTGCACGTTAACACACCCGTGCTTCGGAATCTTCAGGACCTCAGGCGGGAGCAAGAGTCCGTAAGCCACCACGACGATGACATCGGGTTCCGCTTCCTTGAGAGCCGCGAGGACGCCCTCGTCTTGCAGCGTTTCAGGTGTGAGCACCCGGAGACCGAGCGACTGGGCGAATTCCTTCACGGGTGTGGGCACGAGCCGCCTGCCGCGCGTCCTCGCCCTATCAGGCTGCGTGAGCACGTACGCGACGGAGTGCCCCGCCTCGACGACCGCCCTCAGCGACGGCACGGAGAATTCCGGGCTCCCCATGAAGATTACCACCATGTCACTTTTCAGCCTCTTCTTCCACGATATTCGTGGCTTTATCGACGAAAAGGACACCATCGAGATGGTCTATCTCGTGCTGAAGAGCTCTCGCGAGAAGCCCCTCGCCCTCCACGCGCCGCACGCCGTGGCCGCCCGGGCCAAGGGCTTCCACGGTCACCGTGTCCGCGCGCACGACCTCACCGGTTATCCCTGGCAGGGACAGGCATCCCTCGCGCGCCGTGGCCTCGCCGCCGCTTCTCACGATTCGAGGGTTGAAAAGCACCACGGGACCGTCGCCGACATCCACCACAATGAGCCTGACCGGAACGCCGACTTGGGGCGCGGCAAGCCCCACGCCCTCGGCCGCGTACATCGTCTCTAGCATGTTGTCTGCGAGGGCCAACATGTCCTTTGTGATCTTCTTGAGAGGAAAAGACTGCTTTCTAAGGATAGGATCGTTGAACTTGCGGATTTCCAGGACCAGCTCGCATCCCTCCCCTGCCCCCGCGGAGCCTCGCCCGCGAGCCGCCGAAAGCCTGTCTGCCATCGTTCCATGCGCGTCTGCACGTCGCGCCGCAAGCACGCGGCTATCCAGTCGCTAAAGCACGTTCTCCGGATCCACGTCCACCTGCACCATTATACCACGATGAGGGCCGGGGCAAATGTCAAGCCCCTTCCGGAGCACGGCGGTCAGCGCCTCCACCGGCGCGCCCTTGAGGAGAACCTGCCACCTGTACAGCCCCTTCACCCGGCTCACCGCGCACGGCGAGGGTCCCAGGACCCGCACGCCCGGGAGCGACCCGCCCAATTCTCTCGCGGCGACCCGCAGTGACGCGCCGAGGCTGGTCGCGTGCCGCTCGACCTCCCGTGGGTCGTCGCCCGACACGACCGCCAGCCCGAGGTGCACGAACGGGGGATATGAAAGGTCGCGCCGCGCACGGATCTCCTCTTCGTAGAACCCGACGTAATCGTGATCCTTTGCACGCAGCACGGCGTAATGCTCCGGTGTGTAGGTCTGGACGATGACCAGGCCGGGCCTCGAACCCCTTCCAGCTCGCCCCGCGGCCTGGGTCAGGAGCTGGAACGTCCGTTCGCCGGCCTTGTAATCGGGAAGGTTGAGGCACGTATCGGCGCTCACCACCCCGACCAACGTGACACCCGGGAAATCATGGCCTTTGGCGACCATCTGCGTGCCGACGAGGATATCGTACTCGCCGCTTCGGAACATCCGGATTATGTTCTCATGGGCCCTCTTGGTACGGGTCGTGTCGAGGTCCATTCGCACCACCCGCGCCTGCGGGAACACCCGGTTCACCTCGCGCTCTATTCTCTCGGTGCCCGCGCCGAAGTACTTGATATAACTGCTTCCGCACTTCGGACATGTGTCAGGCACGGCCTCTTCGTGGTCGCAATAGTGGCAGCGCATCCGTCCCTCGTCGGCATGGTATGTCAAGGCCACGTCGCACTCGGGGCACCGCAAGGCGTGCCCGCATTCCCGACACAACACGAACGTGGAATGACCGCGCCGGTTGAGAAAGAGTATCACCTGTTCACGGCGGGCCAAGCGTTCGCGTATAGCCCTCACAAGCGCCCTGGAGAAGACGCTCCTGTTGCCGTGCGCGAGCTCATCGCGCATGTCCACGATCTCAACATGAGGCAAAGGCCGCATCTCTACGCGGGTGTTCATGGCCACATAATCGTACTCGCCGATCTTCGCTCGATAGAACGACTCCACGGACGGTGTGGCCGACCCGAGCACACACACGCACCCCGCGGCTCTAGCCCTCTCGCGGGCTACCTCCCGGGCGTGGTACCTCGGCGACTCCTCCTGCTTGTACGAGTTCTCGTGCTCCTCGTCCACGACGATTAGGCCCAGGTCGCGGACGGGCGCGAACACCGCCGACCGTGCACCGACGACGATCCTCGCCTCGCCCCGTTCGGCCCTGCGCCACTCATCGTACCTCTCGCCCGCTGAAAGCCGGCTGTGCAGAAGCGCCACCTGGCCGCCGAACCTCTGGTGGAACGCCCCAGCAAGCTGCGGCGTCAACGCGATCTCCGGGACGAGCACGATGGCCGATCTGCCGCGTGCAAGCGCCGCCTCTATGGCGCGCATGTACACTTCTGTCTTGCCGCTCGCGGTCACGCCATGGAGCAATATGGGTCTTGGGGAGGGCGCCTCCATTGCGGCGAGGATCGTTGAAACAGCTCTCGCTTGATCCTCCGTCAGGCGGAGAACAGCCCGGCCACTTGGAGCCGGGGGGCCCGCAAACGGGCTTCGCATGACCTCGATCCTACGTGAGGCCAGTATGCCCTTGCGAATCAGCGCCCGGACCGCGTCGCGGTTCCCGCGGACGACTGAGTCAATGCCCCCGACATCCGGGAGGGACGGTCCCCGACCGACAAGCGCCCGGATGACCTCGGCCTGACGGGGCGCCCGCCTCTCGACGGCCGCTGCGAAGGCCATCGCTTCCTCCGACGACACCGCGAGCTCGATGCGAGTCTGCGTCTTCGGGCTGGCTTCCCTCCGCCGGACGGCAGCCGGGAACATCTGGGCGATGGCCTCCGCGGGCAGGCAGAGGTAGCGCCCGGCCATCCACTGCGCGAGGGCCATCATGTCGTCGCGGAGCGGCGCGGCCTTCGAGGCCACATCAAGGATGTCTTTCACCTTCGGCACGTCCGCCGTGTCCACGAACCCTACGATGTACCCCACGAGTCTGCGCCCGCCGAAGGGCACCACCACGGCGCTCCCCACCTTGACGGTTCCGCGTAACCGCTCGGGAACCGCGTAGTGAAAGGGCTTCGCCGCCCTCGCGGTCGGAACGTCCACGACTACTTCCGCAAACAAGAAGCTGCCTCCTCGCGCAAATGCTGTCCTACTTTTTCTACGCGAGGAAACGAAAACCTTCACTTGCAGCCGAAGTACCCTGCGCCTCAGGTGGGTTGGCGAGGTTGTCCATGAGTGTCTCCGCGGATGATTTCCTCCGGAGGATTGCCGGGGTCCCTCTAGGGGGCAGACGTGCCTGTGGCGCCCCACCCCTCTTCGAACTTGGGGAGCGAGGGCCGTCCGGCCTTCCACCGCTCCACGACGCCAGCGCCGGCAAGACTGGCACCCGTGAGTAATATGCGCTCGGGTCGGGACGGATATGCCGGCCAAGGTAACGCCTGGAAACCTAACGCGGCTGGCCCGGGGCATCGCCGCGTCTCGAGCGGTCGCCGCCCTCCAAAGAGAGCATGCCACGCCTGACAAGGCACCCCAACACTGCCCTTTCGAGTTTTCTCAATATGCGGGTGGTCACGAATTCCCTCTGGGAAGTGGGGATAACGAGGATGGTGTACAGGCCGGCTAGGTTCCCGCCGAGGACGTCAGTGAAGATCTGGTCGCCGATAACGGCGGTCTCTCTCGGGGAGGTGCCGAGCATGGCGAGCGCCGCGCGAAACGCGGACCGCATCGGCTTCAGCCCCCTGGCGGCGGGGATTCCGAGGGCACCGGAAACGGTCTCTATCCGCTTGCGAAGGTTGTTCGAGAGCACGCAAAGACGGATGCCCCGCGCCCTGGCGTCGTCGAAGAACGCCAGAACCCCCGCGGGGATCTCCGAGCTTCCCCAATCCACCAGCGTGTTATCCATATCGAACACGATGCCTCTTATACCGCGCGCCGCGAGCACCGAGAGGTCGACCTGGCAGACGGACGGCACGTAGAGGTCGGGGCACAGTATGGACAGCAAGCCGATCCCTCCTGCCGGCAGGGATGTCTACGCAGGTATTATAGCATGCATCCCGATTTCCCGCGAGGCTCGCGGCCTCAAGAGGCGTGTCTTGCGTGCGGCCGTCCGCGGCCTTTCAGTTGTAACCCTCGGCGATCATCCCCTTTTGCAGCTTCATAAGGGCTCGTTTCTCGATGCGAGAGACGTAGGATCGTGAGATGCCAAGGTGTTTGGAGATCTCCCGCTGCGTCCGTCGCAGGCCGTCGCCGAGCCCGTAGCGCATTTCGATGACCTTCTTCTCCCGCCTTGTGAGCTCCTGGACCTTCTCCGCGAGCTTTCCCTCCTCTACCGCACCTTCAACGACCATGGTCACCTCGTCAGGCTCGGTGCCGAGCACGTCGATGAGGGTGATCTCGTTGCCTTCCTTGTCGGCACCGATGGGGTCGTAAAGGAGGACCTCGCCTTTGTTCCTCCGCGTTGCGCGCAGATGCATCAAGATCTCGTTCTCGATGCACCGGGCGGCATAGGTCGCGAGCCTGGTCCTCTTCTTTTGATTGAATGTGTCGATGGCTTTTATGAGGCCGATAGTGCCTATGGATATGAGGTCGTCCTGGTCCTCGCCGGTGCCCTCGAATTTCTTTACGATGTGCGCCACCAGCCTGAGATTCCGCTCGATAAGGATGTTCCTCGCATCCTCGTCGCCCATCTCTTTCCTGGCGAGGACCTCGGCTTCTTCCTTTTCCGAAAGGGGAGGCGGAAATACATTGCCGCTCGAGATGTAGGACGCAAGGAACCACAAGCCTCGCAAGAGCAATGCCGAACCTATCAGCAGATCGAGCACGCGCCTGCCACCCCCTGCAAAAGACTCACTAGTATAGATATGAGCTGAACCTCTGAAAGTGCGTGTCCATACCAGTGGCGTCGCGAGGAATAGCAGGCATTGTCGTCGTGCCGCGGTGGAGGTGTTTGGAAGAATTGCCCAGCGCCGGCAGCCCGTCCCCGTCTCCCGGTAGCTCAGAAGGGGCCCCCCCAGGCGTTGCATACGGAGGCGGTGCCAGGGCCACCAAGTCAGAGGTAAACACGGTCAGTCTCGGAACCCGCCCAGCGCGGGGACTCGTCTTGTTGCGGCTACCCAGGCCCGGAGCGCGTGCCCGCGCTCATCAGCGGCGAACGGCGGAATTGCGCCGCCCCAACCTCACGTCTCTTCATCGTTTCCCCCCCCTTTGTTGCGGTGGATCATCCTTGTGAGGACCCTTATCTTGATGTATCCTCCAGCCACCGACGCCGCTCCGATGAGAACCCACCAGCGCGCCTCCTGAACGCGCCCAGCGCCATCAGGGGCACGATGGCACCGTAGTTCACCGACCGCCCCATCGTCGGCACGAGGATCCCGCACCCGTAGAGGCTCCCCAGCACCGCGAACACGAGGGTCTTCGACAGAACGTAAGCGCCCGTTGCCCTGGGCTCACCCTGTGAGCCTTGATGGTACCACCGTGCTTCTCCTGGAAGATGAACACCGCCACGAACGTGAACCCAAGCACGATGACCTCGAACGCGATGAGCCCCGGGAGAGCGGTCAAGTTGAGGGGCACAGGCTCGGCCTGCGGTGGCAGGAACCTCACACGAGGCGGCTCTCCGGAAGACTTCTCGCCCTCGCCTTCCGTAGCACGGCGCACCATGGCGTTCAACGCGGCTTTGAGGATGTTTACGCCCTGGGGAGTCGCCCCATCCTTGCGCACCACGCGCCGCAGCGCCTCTTCGTCAGACGGGAACTTGCCTACGTCAGTACCGCTCTGTCGCAAGACGGTCTCGTACAGCGCGCTTTCGGTCCGGTCCACAAAGTAGTAAGTCCCGGCGGGCTGCCATTCCTTATCTCAGTTTGAGAGCCCGCGGCGAGTCCATGGCAACGACACGCCCTTCGTTCAAGAAAGCCACCCGGTCACAGAGTTCATCGGCGACGAACATGTTGTGGGTGGTCAGGAAGACCGTGCACCCCTCCCGCTGCTCTTGGCGGATGATGTCCTTGATGCGGCCCGCCAAGGCGGGGTCGAGTCCGGACGTCGGTTCGTCGAGGAAGAGTATGCTCGGGTTGTTGACCAGGGCGCGGGCGAACACCAGGCGTTGCTTCATTCCTTTCGAATACGAGCCGGCGCGCCTATGCGCGGCCTCGCGCAGACCCACCATATCCAGGAGCTTCATTGGGTCCTGGGTCGGCACGTCGAAGAGCCCCGCGTAGTACGCCAGGTCCTCGAAGCCGGACAGCTAACGTTCGGGTGCTCGAATGAAACGCCAATCTTGTTGAAGAAGTCGGACCCGAGCCTTCTCACGGACTTGCCGTCGTACAAGACCTCCCCTTTTTGCAGCCTGACCAGCCCGGTCATGATGTTCTGGGCCGTGCTCTTGCCGGCTCCGCTCTGGCCCAAGAATCCGAAGATTCTCCCTTGCAAATCGTGAAGGATACATCGCTCACGGCGTACCGGCCTTCGCCCGTGTAGTCGTAGAGTACGTGGGACACTTCGATCACGATGACTCCCCCTTTGGGTCCGGGCCCACGCGGGGCTTCTTCACAAAACGGATGATCCGTTCCATCTGGTCGAGATAGGAATGCAGGGCCTCGTAGCCTCCCGCCGTCAGGGAAACGCTCGTCTCGGGCTTACTACCCTTGATACGTTTGTAGATGCGGACGTAGCCGGCTGCTTCGAGGTTCCTGAGTTGAACGGAGAGGTTCCCGGCAGTAAGCCCCAGATTCTCCTTGAGCTCGTTGAAGAGCACCCGGTCCTTCGTCTGGGTCGCCAGGTAAGTGAGGATGAGCAGCCTCGCCCGCTCGTGAATCACCCTGTCAATGGTGAAACCACCCCTGTCTTCATTCATGGCCCTCTTCTCCTCCGCGATCGTCGATCCGCGAGACGATGGGGCCGCTGACGTAAGCCGCAATGAACCCGAGACCGAACGTCAGTACCAGACCCAGCAATGGAGCCAACCTGTCTCCCAGGAACAAGACGGCCAGGCCCGTTGCGATGAGCCAATCTCCGCTCACGACGAGCTCCCTGAAGTAGAACACGCCGACGAGGGCGTTCATCGTCAGACCGAACAGGATCGCCAGAGCCGGGACGACGTACGCCGCAAAGCCCCGGGTGGCCAGGAAGCCAACGACGCCCGCGCCCGCTGCGACAAATGGGACGAGTATCAGGACGGTCTGGGTGGTGTAGACCTCTCCTACCAGACGAAGCAGCGTATAGTCAGAGCGGATTCTGCGAGCGGCCGCCATCATGCCCGAAACCTTGAAGGCGCCACCGACGAGGAAGGCGGCGGCGCCAAGGCCGAGCAAGGTGATCCGCATCCAAGCCGGCGACGCTGCAACGCTCCCGTACTGTCGCTCAAGAAGGTGCAGCCCGCCGGAGAGAGCCGTCACAGCCAGCCCCATTATCAGGTACACCACGCGCATGACCCGAGAGACTGGAAGCCACCTCATGATCCCGCCGCTCTTGGCTATGGCCGCCTTGATGAGCTTGAGATCCTCAATCACTCGTTGCGTGTCCTTGCCGTCCCCCATGATCAACCCGCCCTCCTGCGGTTTCTCTCGTAAACTCGTTTACATCATAATATGCTTTACGGCACTTGTCAAGCGCGGCGTCCCGCTGCGCGTCGCGACGCGGCCTCGCAAGACAACGATGGAGGCAGCGCCGCCCTTGGCCCACGCCCCCGCAGGAGGATGAGGCTGGGCTTGGTCGAGTTCATGAAGCGGCACGTGCTTGCAACTCGGGAATCACGGGGCGCGAAGGATGATCTCCCACGGCAAGCCGCGGACACCGAGCAAGTCAGGAAGCGGGATGTGATAATGGATCGATTGAAAGGGATTGAGCCCGTCGAGCGCTACCGGGGCTATCTCCTGGGTCTCGCCGTGGGAGACGCTCTCGGAGCGCCTTTGGAGTTCCATCCTCCCGGGTCGTTCGAACCCATCGAGGACATGGTCGAGGGCGAACGTTTCGGGCTCGCGCTAGGCCAATGGACGGACGACACGGCGATGGCGCCGCGACGGCTATCTTAGCTGCACTGGTTACTGCTACGGCATAGGAATGACCGCGCACGCCTCGCTGGAGCGATTCGAGCGCGTCCGAAAGCCGTACTGCGGCTCCACCGACCCGTACACCGCAGGAAACGGCTCGATAATGCGCCTCGCGCCCGTGCCCATGTTTTATGCCCGCAACCCCCACGAGGCGGTCGAGAGATCCGGGGAAAGCTCCCGGACGACCACACCGGCAACCCTGCATGGCGCGTGTGCTTCCTGCAACCGGCCATTACTTATGGCGATCCACTTAGGAAGCAGGTCCTGCTTTCCCGGGGCAGGCGCCTTTCCTCACGATGACCCGGGCCGCCATGGCGTTCCCCCATTCTCCCCAGGCGCGGGGCGGCATGCCGTAGAGCACCGCGGCGAGAAACCCCGCATTGAACGCATCGCCGGCCCCCGTGGTGTCGACGGCGCTCACCGGGCGGGCGGGGCATTCGATGACGACGGAGTTGAGCTCGGCCGGACGCAAGCCGCTCACGCCCGGAATGCAGGAGGCGGCCGCGCTCGGCCCCAGCGCCACCATCGACCCGAGCCGCCCAAGTTTCAATCCCAGGCAGGGCATGCGCTGCAGGACGGCGCGAATTCCGGATTCCATCGCCTCACATCCCGAGATAGCCCGCAACTCAGAGGCGTTGGCAAGCAAGACGTCGGCGACCGCGATCATCCGCTCGACGAGACGACCGTGGAGCTGACCTACGATCGGAGCGGGGTCGAAGGCGACGATCCCGCCCGCCCTCCCCACCATTTCGGCGGCCTTCAGGTACAGCGCGGCCTGCTCGTCATCATGCAAACCGTACCCCGAGACCAGGAGGAGCGGGGCGCTCTGAAGCGCCCTTTCGAGGCCCGGCGTCACCTCCACCGGGATGGACGCTGCTCCCCGCCACGAGAACATTGTCCGCTCACCGCTCGAGTCAGCGAACGAAAGGACGTACCCGGTGGCACCCTTCGACCCTACATACGAAACGTCCACACCCGCCGCCTCGAGGTGGCGACGCAGGTACCGCCCGTCCTCATCATCCCCAACCGTTGTGACCAGGGAGCAAGGCACCCCCAGCGCCGCCAGGCTCGTGCTCGTGTTGAGCCCAGCCCCACCCGGGAAGTTCCCTGAAGAACGGATCACCGCGTCTCCGCCCGCCGCCGGCATTTCGTCGATCTCGCAGACGCGATCCACGAGCGCGTCTCCAAAGACCACCGCCGGGGCGCCTTCGTAGCGGCGCTCCGTTTCGAGCTCGCCGGGCCTCCCCCGGCAATCATGACACCCTTCTTCCAATCGCCTGTAACCCCCTCCGTCGGTCCGCGGCATCCTTCGCGCTCCCGCTCAGAGACAGATCATGCCCGCCCCATCCTCCGCCCTGCACACGTACACCCGGGGCTCGCACGAAAGCCGCGATGGGTCGACCTTCTGCATATACCGTGCAACGACGGTGCGTTCGAACTCCTCCACCGCGTCCTCGTGCACCAAGTTCACGGTGCACCCTCCGAAGCCCGCCCCGGTCATGCGAGCCCCGACCACTCCCGGAGCATCCAAGGCCGCCTCGACCATTGCGTCGAGCTCAGGACAGCTCACCTCGTAGAGGTCGCGAAGGCTCGTATGAGACGCCACCATCAGCGCGCCGAACTCATCCACCCGTCCCCCGCGAAGCGCCTCCACGCTGCGCAGCACCCGCTCGTTCTCGAGAACGACGTGTCTCGCCCGCGCCTCGACGCCTTCCGGCAACCTTGCGCCCGCGCCTGAGAGCTCAGCAGGCGATACATCCCGCAGGGACCTCACGCGCATCCCCCGGCCCTGTAGCAGCGTCACCGCGTCTTCACACTGGCGACGCCGGACGTTGTATTCGGAGTCGCGCAGTCCGCGCCGGACGCCGGTGTCGCATATCACGATCGAGTACTCCCCTGGTAGGGGGACCGGCTCCCAGTCGTACGTGCGGCAATCGATGAACAAAGCATGCCCGGCCCTCCCTAGCGCTGACGCGAACTGGTCCATGATCCCGCATCTAACCCCCACGAAAGAGTTCTCCGCTCTCTGGCACAGCAGGGCCAGGTCACGTGGGCTCAGGCGAAAGTCCGCTCCCTCCTGGCTGGCCACGAGCACGGCGGCATGCGCGGTAGCCATTTCCACAGCCGCCGACGAGCTCAGCCCCGCGCCCGCGGGGACGTCCCCAGCGACCACCATGTCCATTCCGCGGAGCGGGGCCCCGCAGTCCGCGAGAGCCTTCAACGTCCCGCGGATGTAATTGCTCCATAGGTGATCGCGGTCGAAGGTGATGCACCCAAGGGCAAACTCCACCGAGTCCGCGTAGTTGAGCGAATAGACCCTCACCGTGTCGTCCCGCCGTCCTCGGACCCCGCAGATCACGTCGCGGTCTATCGCCGCGGGCAGGACAAACCCCTCATTGTAATCGGTATGTTCGCCGATGAGGTTCACCCGGCCGGGAGCGCGCACGACCAGGATCCCGCCGTGGCCGGCGTCCCCGGGGCCGAACATGGCCACCAGGAGGTCACGGATGCGCACAGCTTTTCGCCGGGCTTGCGTTGACCCGCCACCAGGACCGCACGCGCACCCACCCTCGCGGAGCCCGGCGCACGGCCCGGGCCAAGCGTCGGGCGTGCTCGGGATGTTGGTGCCGGAGGGGCCTTCCCACGAGCCTGCGGAGGTCGCGTCATTCAAGCGTGAAACCATCAAGGATCGCACCGCTCCTTTTGCACGGCCGCCGTAGCGGCAACGTATCAGGGGTCGCGAGGGGGTGTAGCCCGCAGTGTCGCGGCTGTCTCCTCTGGAAGGGTGTCGTTGATGAACGTGCCTGCGCCCGATTCGCACCCAGCGAGATACTTGAGCTTCGTCGCGGTCCGATTGGGAGGATAGAACTCGACGTGATAGTGGTAGTGCGGATACTCCCGCCCGTCGGTGGGTGCCTGATGCATCACCCTGATGTACGGCAACGGAAACCCGAAAAGGTTGTCGTACTTCTGAAGCACCGTCTTCAAGATCGCCGCGAGGCCCCAGCGCTCGTCGTCTCCCAAGTCAAGGAGGCTTGCGGCATGCCTGCGGGGGAGTATGTGCACCTCATACGGATAACGAGCGAAGAACGGCACCACTGCCACGAACCCCTCGTTTTCCGCCACAATGCGCCTCCCGTCGCGGGTCTCCTTCGTGATGATATCGCAGAAAACGCACCGGCCGGTCGAGAGCCAGTGCCGCTCCGCGTTCTCGAGCTCGCGCGCGGGCCTCGGTGGGATGAACGGAAAGGCGTAGATCTGACCGTGAGGGTGCTCGAGCGTGACCCCGATGACGTCCCCCTTGTTCTCGAAGATCAAGACGTAGTCGATGTAGTCGAGCCTTCCAAGCTCCTCGTACCGATCCGCCCACACGTCGACCAGCCGGGCTATGTCCACCACGTCCGACGCCGCGAGACTCCCGTGGTGGTTCGCGGAGTACAGGACGACCTCGCAGATTCCTTTGGACGGCCTCACATCGTACAGGTCGTCCCGTTCCACGCTCGGCTCGGGCGGAATGCGGCGAAACGACGGGAACTTGTTCTCGAAGACGACGATCTCGTAGTGTTCCGCAGGCACCTCCGTGGGGGGTGCACCAGGGCGCGTGGGGCACAACGGACAAAAGTCAACGGGAGGATGGTACGTCCGGTCCTGCCGGTGGGTCGCGGTAACGACCCACTCGCCGAGCACGGGGTTCCACCGAAGCTCAGACACGCCCAGCCCTCCTCCCCTGGGCCGGCCCTGCGGCCATGGCCCCTGCGTCGGTGTCTGTGCCGGCCGTCGCCGCAGGGCTGCCCGTGGAGTCGCTGTCCTCGTCCGAGCATTTGAAGGTATAGTATATGAGGTACCGGCCGTCCTCTTTTGTGATGCGCTCCTTGACAAGCCGTCCCTTAGCCCGTCGGCGCGCCTCGCGCCGCTCATCCCGCTCGATGTCGCACCGCCTGTTCGCGCTCATCGCCGCCGCCCCTCAGACCATGTCTATCGGACCCAAGCCCTCCGCGCAGCTTTACGTTTACCGCCTCAACCCGCCCGAACGGGCTCACACGAGGATCCAAGCCATGATGGCGATGACGATGATCGCGGTGACCCCCGTGATGAGCGACGAGAGCGTCTGACACCTGTAACCGGTCGGCACGTCCATGCCGGATAGCTGGGTAACGACCCAGAAGTAGCTGTCATTGGCGTGCGACACGACCATGGAACCCGCACCGATGGCGAGGACCACGAGGGCCTTCGCCGTCTCGCCCGCCAGGCCGAGCGGGGTGAGGAGCGGCGCTACGAGGGCTGACGTCGTGATCAGAGCGACCGTGGAAGACCCTTGGGCGGTCTTCAGGGCAGCGGAGACGAGGAACGGAAGCAGTATGCCCATGTGCCACTTACCAAGGGTCGTGCCCAGGTAGTTCGCCAGGGGGGTCGCTCGGATGACGTTTCCGAGCGCTCCACCTGCCGCCGTAATAAGGATGATCCATCCCGCCGTGGTGACGCCCGTACCTATCCAGCCGCTCCAGACCTCGCGCGTCAGCTTGGGCACGGTGAGAAGCGCAAGGAAAGTCCCGATCAAGAGCGCGGTGACAGGATGGCCGATGAAATCGAAGAAGGTTTTCCACCCGCCGCTTCCGAAGGGCGCGCTCGGGAGGTCCGCCACAGACTTAAGCAGGATAAGCACGACAGGAACGATGATCGGCGCAAACGACTTGCCAGGAGAGGGCAGAACCTTCTCCTCGCCGATCCCGCCTTGTGGCGCGCCGCCGGCCGGCTCGACCGGCGCGACCGGGTACTTCGACGCCACCTTTTCCGCGAACCACCAGCCTGCCAACATGGCAGGGAACGCGGCAATGAGCCCGTAAATGATGACCCGGCCCAAGTCCGCCCCGATGGTTCCGGCCGCGGCGATGGGCCCCGGCGTGGGCGGGACCAAAGTATGCGTGGAGTACAGTCCCATCGAAAGCGCTATCGCCATCGTCGCCAGGCTGGTATCGGTCGCCGCAGCGAGCGCCTTGTTCAAAGGAGAAAGGATCACGAACCCCGAGTCGCAGAAAACCGGGATCGACACCACGTATCCGGTAAGGGCCATCGCAAGGGCTGCGCGTGCGCGGCCGACCAAGCGCAGCATGGTCCGGGCCATCGTCTCGGCGCCGCCGCTTTTCTCGAGGATCGTGCCCATCGCAGCACCCAAGGCGATCACAATGCCGATGGAGGACACCGTGCTCCCAAAGCCGCTCGTGATGTTGTCAACGATCGCAAGCAGAGGCATCTTCGCCAGCAGCCCCATGATGAACGACGCAAGGATCAGCGCAAGAAAGGCATGCATCCGCACGCTTGCGGTTGTGTAGATGATGAATACAACCACCAAGACAAGCGCAACGACCAGCCAAGCTCCGCTTACCATGTCATTTCACCCTCCCTTTCGTTTCCTTTTTTGGGACTCCTGCGCACGCCCTCGGTTGACCGATGTCATCATTCTGGGACGGCCTCCCGGCCGCGCGACTCACTGGGCTCGGGCGCGTGGGCACGGCGAGCTCCCGGCGCCCAGGCGGTGCCAAACCTCCTCTTACGTTTTCAAGGTTGCTCGTCAACTTAGAGTTCGCCGCTTTTCGTCGTATTCCTCCGATGGCTTTGGTGCCGCCTCCAGGCGCCCTCATTCAGCATTCTGAATGACCACCTTTATCCTTTCGGGTCGCTCCATTAGGTCCATCGCCTCATGGATGCGCGCGAGCGGCACGCGGTGTGTTACGATCTTCTCCGGGTTCACGAGGCCTTTCTCCATCAAGTCTATAGCCTTCGTCATGACGCGCGGCGTCACCGAGAACGATGCATCCATCCGAATCTCGGTGAAATGGATCGTCGCGGGGGAGACCTCTATCGTGCCCGGCACGATCACCCCGAACATGTTCACCCGCGTGCCCTTCCTGCAGAGCCGAAACGCAAGGCTCGCGGCCTCTAGGACGCCCGCCGCCTCGAACACGATGTCCGGCCCGCCAGGCAGGATCTTTCTCACCGACTCAAGCGGATCCTCCGTGCGTGAGTTGATGACGTGGGTCGCTCCGCACTTCAGTGCGTGTTCGAGCCTGTACTGCTCCACATCTATCAGCACCAGGCGTCCGGCCCCGGCCGCCCTAGCGATCTGTGTTACGAGCAGGCCCATCGACCCGGCCCCGATGATGACCACGTCCTCCCCCACGCGCATCTGGCTGTACTCGATGAGCCCCTTGTACGAGCCTGCGAGCGGCTCCGTGAGAGCCGCTGCGGTGAACGATAGCCCCGGCGGCTTTCGGAACACGCTCCCTGCCTGGACCCGCACGTACTCCGCAAACCCGCCGTCCAGCACGCGCTCAAAGCCGTCGCCCCCGATGACCGCGCCGTGCTCGCAATAGTGGTGCAGGCCGAGACGGCACATCCTGCATCGGCCGCAGAACACAGCGGGAGAGACGATCACCTCGTCCCCCCGGTCAAGGTCCTCAACCCCCGGGCCGACACCGTCGACGACGCCGGCGATCTCGTGGCCCATGATGATCGGCGGCTTGTAGTTGCGCCTGGCGCCGGTGAAGGCCGAGTAGTCGGTGTGACAAACACCGCAAGCCGCCACTCGAACCACCACCTCGCCCGGCCCGGGTTGCGGCCTCGGAACGTCTTTCAGAACGAGCCGCCTCGGGCCCTCAAGGACCGCTGCCAACATTGAAATCCCTCCTTCGCAAGACCCCTACCGCGTTCTCATTCCCCGCGCTTCCATTCGGTGTGGAAGACGCCCGGCCGGTCCACCCTCTTGTACGTGTGGGCGCCGAAGTAGTCACGCTGGGCCTGGATGAGGTTTGCGGGCAAGACGTCCCGCCGATACGAGTCATACCAAGCCAGAGCCGAGCTCATGGCAGGAACCGGGAACCCGTCCAGGACGGCGGCGCTCACCACCTTGCGCCAGCCTAGCTGGACCTGCGCCATCACCCGGCGGAAGCGCTCACCGAGAAGCATGTTGTTGAGCTGTGGGTCAGCGACGAACGCCTCGGCCACATCGCTTAGGAGGCGCGCCCTGATGATGCACCCACCCCGCCAGGTCCGCGCCACCGCCGCGAGGTCGAGCCCCCAGCCGTACTCCTCGGACGCCCGGCTCAGAAGGGCGAAGCCCTGGGCGTAGGAACAGATCTTTGACGCGTAGAGCGCGTCCCTGAGATCCGCGATGTCGACCCCCGTCCCCTCACGCCCGTCATCGTCGAGGCACCTGCCGGGCTCGCCACCGCAGCGAGGCGATGGGGCGCCGAAGGTCGTGGCGGCATCCCGCGCGCTCCCGGCCTCCGTCACCACGGGTCCCGGCAAGATCCGCGAAGCGCACTCGCGCTCGCTCTTGAGCGCGGACACATACCGTGCGTACACGGCCTCCGCTACGGTCGGCGCAGCCACGCCCAGCTCCAGCGACTCTTGGCTCGTCCACTTCCCCGTGCCCTTCTGTTCTGCTTCGTCCAGGATCACGTCGACCAAAGGCCGCCCGGTCTCGGCGTCCACTCGCCTCAAGACCTCCGAGGTGATTTCGATCAGGTACGACCCGAGGTCCCCCTGGTTCCACTCGGCAAACACATCCGCGGCGTCCGCTGGCTCGAGGCCGCAGATCTCGCGCATCAGACCATACGCCTCGGCGATTAGTTGCATGTCGGCGTACTCGATGCCGTTGTGAACCATTTTGACGAAATGACCAGCACCGCCCGGACCAAGATAGGCCGCGCACGGCTCGCCGTCCTCCGGGGCTCTCGCCGCAATGCCCCGGAAGATGTCCCCAAGCAGCGCCCAGCCGCCCGGAGCACCTCCCGCCATCACGCTCGGCCCGCGTCTGGCCCCTTCTTCGCCGCCTGAGATGCCGACCCCAAGGTAGTAGACGCCGCGTTCAGCGAGGGCTTTCTCCCTCCGCACAGTGTCCTGGAAGTGGGAGTTGCCGCAATCTGCGATGACGTCCCCCGGCTCGAGCGCCGGAGCGAGGTGCTCGATGACGGCATCCACCGCGGCGCCGGCCTTTACCATGAGGATGATGCGCCGCGGCACCGAAAGGTCCCCCACAAGCTCGGCCAAGGACCGCGCGGGGACAATCGCGTCGCGATACCCGCTCGCGTGCGCCTTCCCGACGAATTCCTCCATCGTCGCAACGGTCCTGTTATGCACCGCCACCTTATGCCCGTGGTCCGCGATGTTGAGGGCGAGGTTCTGCCCCATCACCGCTAGTCCCACCAAACCAATGTCCGCCTTCTGCCCCCGCGGCGGCGCACCGGCCCCGCGGTTCCCCCCCTGACAACGGTCGGCGTCGTTGTGCGTCGCGTTTCCCATCGCTTTTCAACCCTTTCCTAAGTGAGAGTGCATTAGTCCTCGCCCCTCTTCCAGTAGTTGCCGGGTTGCCGGTGTTGCACTCGGGGACGGCGCCCCAAGCGGGGCGCGCTTCGCCAAAATCCGGCCTGTCTGGCTAGGCAGCCGGATTTTGACACCCCTCGTGCAATCACCGGCAACCCCT
>JBLNCC010000006.1:0-42502 GCA_050260395.1 Betaproteobacteria bacterium | reverse complement strand
TCTAACCCCACACAATCCACGCCCGCGTCCGGGGCCGCGGGCGCCGGCCGCCCCCCCCCCCCCCCCCCCCCCCACCCCGGGACTGACCCGGCGAGTGACCGTGGGAACGCGGGAGGTGGCGGCGATGGAAGCCGACGCTGTCCGGATGGAGAGGATCAACAAGTCATTCCCCGGGGTTCGAGCTCTCAAGGATGTGACCATGAGCGTCCGGCCTGGTGAGGTCCACGGTCTCGTGGGCGAAAACGGCGCGGGCAAGTCGACCGTCATCAAGATCCTGATGGGCGCGTACACGATGGATAGCGGCGAGATCTACCTCGACGGCAGGAAGGTTCAGATCTCCAGCCCCCTTGCCGCTCAGGAGCTGGGCTTGAGCGCGGTGTACCAGGACATCATGCTTGCCCCGCACCTCACGGTCGCGGAGAACATCTTCCTCGGCCGTCAGCCGAGGCGGGCCGGCCTGGTCGACTTCCGCAAGATGCACTCGGAGGCCCGGAGGATACTGGACAGCCTCGAGTGTCCCGTGGACTCGGGCGCCTTCGTCCGCGATCTCACCTCAGTGCAAGCAGAGATGGTCGCCATCGCGAAAGCGGTGTCGAGAGCCGCCAAGGTTTTGATCCTCGATGAGCCGACGGCGCTCCTGGCCTCAGATGAGACCGCCGAGCTGTTCAAGGTCGTTCGTAGGCTGAGGGCGGACGGGGTATCGGTCATCTACATCTCCCATCGGCTCGAAGAGATATTCCAGATCTGCGACCGCGTTACCGTCATGAGAGACGGCGAGGTCGTCAAGACGCTCGACGTAGATCGGACGACCCAGGACGAGGTCATCCAGCTAATGGTTGGGCGGAGGCTGGACGAGATCTTCTTCAAGGAACACGCCACCCCTGGTCGGGAGGTCCTGAGGGTAGAGGACCTAACGCGCGAAGGGGTGATCACCGATATCAGTTTTTCAGTGCGAGAAGGCGAGATCCTCGGGCTGTTCGGCCTGGTTGGATCCGGGCGGACAGAAGTCGTTCGGGCCATCTTCGGCGCCGACCCCATTACCAGGGGTCGCATCTACGTCGACGGCAGGCCGGTCACGATCAACAGTCCGATAGACGCGATCTGCAACGGGATCGGCCTCTTGCCGGAGAATCGCAGGCTCCAGGGACTGGCTTTGCCTCTCTCGCTTGCCACGAACATCAACCTGGCCAGCTACGGAGACATCTCCACGGCAGGCGTGATCGACGTGCCCGAGGAACGTTCGAGGGCCGCGAAGTACGTGAATGAGCTCTCAATCAAGACCCCCGGGCTCTATCAGGGAGTCAGGTTTCTGAGCGGCGGCAACCAGCAGAAAGCCGTGGTGGCGAAATGGCTCTGCAAGAACTCGAGGATCCTGCTGTTCGACGAGCCCACCGCAGGCGTCGACGTCGGCGCGAAGTCGGAGATATTCAGGCTCCTCGGGAGGCTGGTCAAGGAGGGTAAGGCGATCGTATTCATCTCGTCGTACCTTCCCGAAGTGCTCGGAGTGAGCGACAGGATCGTGGTTCTCTCCGAGGGCAGGGTCACCGGTATCCTGGATCGAACCGAAGCGGATCAGGAGACTATCCTGAGGCTGGCGACGACGTCTAGCAGCGCACATGCTGCGCGAATGGGGGATCTGGTGTAATATGGCACGACCAACTGTGTCCGAGAAGTCCGTTCGCACCGCTCCTGTCGCTGAGGGTAGGAGGAGGATCGGCTTCAGGAGGCGAGTGGGTTCGGGGACTCTCATTCTCGTCATCGTTGTTCTCTGGGCCGGGCTTTCGATCGCGTCTCCGTTCTTTCTCACGTACAACAACCTGTTCAATTTGGGGCGTCAGACAGCCATCAACGGGCTCATCGCGATCGGCATGACCTTCGTCATAATCTCGGGCGGAATCGACCTCTCGGTGGGGTCCGTGGTGGCCATCACTTCTCTCGTTCTATCGTTGATGTTGCGGGCCCATACGCCTATCCCCCTTGCGGTGGGGCTGACCATACTGCTCGGCATCGGCCTGGGGGTCGTCAACGGCATCACCGTCTTCGAAGGCAACGTCCCTCCATTCATCGCCACGATGGGCATGATGATCGTCGCTCGCGGCATCGGGATGGTGATAAGCAACGCCAGGCTCATCACTGGCCTGCCTCGGTCGTTCACGAATTTCGCTCAGGCCGCGCCGCTCGGCATCCCCACGCTCGTCATAGTCTGGCTGGCGAGCGCGCTCATCGCCGACTTCGTCTTGCGCCGGACCGTCTTCGGTCGGAGCGTGTACGCGCTCGGAAGCAGTCGCGAGGCGGCCAGGCTCTCCGGGATCAACTTGCGCCTCGTGACCTACGCCGTGTACATGGTCAGCGGGCTCATGTCTGCCGTCGCTGGCGTGTTGCTTACGTCAAGGCTGGCGTCGGGGATTCCGACGTCAGGGCAGGGCTATGAGCTTGACGCCATCGCCGCTGCGGTCGTTGGAGGGGCGAGTCTGAGCGGGGCGGAGGGCAGCATCGCCGGGACCATGCTTGGCGCGCTCATCATGTCCACGCTCCGCAACGGAGGGAACCTCCTGGGCTTCGACCCGTTCTACCTTGAGATCGTCATTGGAGTGCTGCTTGTGATGACCGTGCTTCTCGATCAGATCCGACGCAGAAGGTGAGAGCGTCGCGAGGGAGAGGACTCGAGTCTTGCGCCGGGGGGTGTCCATCATCTGCTTTCTTGGGAGGGATCGACGTGAAGCTCGAACGGAGACTCTGCATTGTCACGGGAGGGGCCAAGGGTATCGGCAAGGCTGTAGCTATGCTTTTTCGGCGGGAGGGCGCCCGAGTGGCGGTAGTCGACATCGATGAGGAGAACGGGGCAGCCGTGGCCCGAGAGCTTGACCGCTCTGGAAGAGACGCCATATTCGTTCGCTGCGATGTGTCCAAGAGCGCTGAAGTGAGAGCCATGGTGAGAAAGGTGAGGGAGGAATTCGGCGGGGTCGATGTCTTAGTGAACAGCGCGGGCGTGACCGACAACGCCACCGTTGTGACGACCCTCGAGGAGAAGTGGGATCACGTGATAGGGGTCAATCTGAAGGGCATATACCTCTGCTGCAAAGAGGTGATCCCGCTGATGCTCGAGCGGGGCGGCGGGAACATCGTCAATGTCGGGTCGATCGCATCGTTTGTCGGGCTCCAGAACAACGCCGCCTACAATGCGTCGAAGGGCGGGGTCCTCATGCTCACTCGTAACATGGCAGTCGACTTCGCCTCCCGCAACATTAGGGTCAATGCGGTCTGCCCCGGGATGATCATGACTCCGATGCTTGAGGACTTCATCAAGATCCAGCCCGACCCCGCAGCGTACGTTAGGTCGGTCGAGGCCTCGACGCCGATGGGGCGCATCGGAACCGCAGAAGAGGTGGCCCATGCCGTCCTCTTCCTTGCCGCCGACGATTGCCGCTACATCACCGGCTCTGCGCTCATGGTCGATGGGGGGTATACGGCGCGGTAGCGGATAGGGGGTACGCGATGCTGTGAACTATGGCAGGGCCCGTTTAATTCTGGCTCACGATCTCGGCACTACGGGCAACAAGGCGACGCTCTACGATCCGGACGGGGTTCTCCTGGGGAGCGCTTTCTCGGGGTACGACACGATCTACCCACATGAAGCGTGGGCGGAACAGGACCCGGGTGAATGGTGGACCGCCGTCAAGCACTCGACCCGTGAGTTGCTCGCCAAAGGCAAGGTCGCCCCGTCCGACATCGCAGTGATCGCGTTTAGCGGGCAGATGATGGGTTGCGTCCCCGTGGACCGCGACGGGAATCCCGTTCGAACTGCGATAATCTGGGCGGACCAGCGGGCGACGAAACAGGCGGCTCGCCTGGCGAGCGAGATCGGGGAAGAAAGGGTCTACCGCTTGACCGGGCACAGAGCGAGCCCGTCCTATTCCGCAGCCAAGATGATGTGGTTCAAGGATCACCAACCCGAGCTGTTCGCGCGGACCGCGACGTTCCTGCAGGCCAAGGACTTCATCGTCCGGCTGATGACGGGCCGGACTGTCACCGACTACTCGGATGCGAGCAGCACGAACCTTTTCGATCTGACGAGGCACGAATGGTCGCCGGAGCTCGTGGAGGCTTCCGGGATACCGTCGGAATTGCTCCCCGAGCCCGTGAGGTCCGCGACCGTCGTGGGCGACCTGCTGCCGGGTCCCGCAGCGGAACTAGGGCTTCGCGCTGGCACGCCGGTAGTGATAGGAGGCGGGGACGGCGCGTGCGCCGCGACCGGTGCGGGGGTAGTGCGCGAAGGGGACTGCTACAACTACCTCGGGTCGTCCTCCTGGATCGCGACGGCTGCAAGCGAGCCCTGGTTCGACCCGGAGATGCGGACCTTCACGTGGGCACACCTTGATCCAGACCTGTACACGCCCTGTGGGACTATGCATACGGCTGGCGCCTCGTACGACTGGCTGCGCCGCGTGATATGTCCTCCTGAGGAGGCCGTGGCGGGCCAGCTCGCTCTCTCTCCCTACGAGCTGATGAACATGGCGGCGGAACGGGTGCCCGTGGGGTCGGAAGGCCTGCTTTTTCTGCCGTACCTCCTAGGCGAACGCAGCCCTCACTGGAACCCGACTGCACGCGGGGTGTTCGTGGGGTTGAGCGTGCGACACGAAAGGCGTCACCTGATCCGAGCCGTGGCGGAAGGCGTATCGCTGAACCTTCTCACCATACTGGAGGCGCTCGCGCAACAGGTCGAGATACGTGCGGTCAGGGTCATTGGGGGCGGCGCGAGAGGGAAGCTATGGTGTCAATTGCTCGCGGACGTGTACGGGCGGCCGGTCCACAGGTTGCGCTGGCTGGAGGAGGCGACCTCGCTCGGGGCCGCGGTGGCGGGTGGGGTCGGTGTGGGGTTGTTCCCGGATTTCGGCGTCGCCCGGGATCTGGCCCAAGTAGCGGACGTGATCGAGCCGGACGCGGAGAGGACTGCGCGTTACCGGCAGGTCTATCGGGTCTTCCGGCAAGCTTACGAAGCCCTGGTACCCGTGTTCAGGGACCTCGCGACCATGGCGGAACAGGGTAGCGGGTGAACCGCGGGCCGGGTGTTCGGCCTCTCGTCGCTCCTCCGCTATCTCGGTTTGCACGCGAGGACCGTCGTCGGCCCGACGGAGCATGGCGAGGGCTACCAGCTGTGGCGGGGGGATGAGTGCTGCACACTTCCTGTGCGACTCCTGATGAGGCAGCTGCGCAGGAAGTGTGCAGTCTTGTTGTGCGGCGGGCCTGGCGGAGCACTCCCGGGGAAGGCGGAGCCCGGCGCATCGGGGTCCACAGAGGCCGTATGCGGGAGCTGGAGGAGAAGATCGGCAGGAAAGGCAAGCACAACCCCAAGCGGTCTGGTTCCAGGCACAGCCACGAGCGCAGAAAGATTGTGCTGGGCGCGCGCAAGGTCGAGGTATCAAAGCCCCGGCCCCGCACTGTCGGCAACAAGGAGGTTAGGCTGGAGACGTATGAGGCGTTCAAGAATGATGACCCCTTGACGCGTCATGCGTTTGAGACGGTGCTGCATGGTCTATCGACGCGTAACTATGCGTTCGGGCTTGAGGATGTAGGCGAGGTGGAGGCGACAGGTATTGCCAAGAGTTCGATAAGCCGCAGGTTCGCCCGAATGACGCAAGCGGCACTGGCTGAACTTCTGTCCAAGCCGTTGGGTGAGATCGACCTTGTGGTGCTTTACATCAACGGGATTGTGGTGGGTGAGCACACGGTTGTTTGTGCGCTCGGCATCGATCTCGATGGCAAGAAGCATGTGCTCGGCTTGTGGGAGGGCGCCACGGAAAACGCTTCGGTGTGCAAAGGGCTTGTCACTAACCTGGCAGAGCGGGGTCTTAAAGCCGAAGGGCTCCTCATTGTGATAGATGGCTCCAAAGCGCTTCGCAGGGTGGTAGCAGATGTGCTTGGGAATGATGTCCCGGTCCAGAGGCGCCAGATCCACAAAATGAGGAACGTCCTCGACCACCTTCCCAAGGAGCAGCGCCCCTAGGTCAAACGCAAGCTCGAGGCCACCCGGGCGGAGACAGATGCAGACAGGGCAGAGAAGGCACTTAAGGCCCTGGCAGGCTCCCTGGAGAGGGACTACCCCGGGGCTGCGGCAAGCCTGCGTGAGGCCTGGAGGAGACGATAACAATTAACCGCCTCATGCTGCAGGGCGCTCTGCGGCGGACACTTCGTTCGACCAATCCCATCGAGTCTGCCATACAAATGGCAAGGACCACCGCACGCAGAGTCAAAAGGTGGCGTAGTGGAAACCAGGTCTTGAGGTGGACACTGG
Source organism: Betaproteobacteria bacterium (assembly GCA_050260395.1). Classification (GTDB taxonomy): domain Bacteria; phylum Bacillota; class SHA-98; order UBA4971; family UBA4971; genus UBA6256. The sequence continues at coordinate 36,210 of JBLNCC010000006.1, read as the reverse complement.
CAGGGCTCAAGGAAGCAGAGCGCAGGTTCCGACGCGTGGCAGGTTACCGAGAACTACCGCTCCTGAGGATGCGCCTTAAGGGCGACGTTCTCAACACCGCTTGACTCGATGACGAGAGGACTGAAAGCCTCGCCATGGAGACGAGGCATACGCCCCGGTGCGGTTGCACCGCTTGAGTTCGATGGCGAGCGACGGCACCGATCGTGCGCGGCGGGCGATTTCCAGGCTATGGAGTGGGGTGAGATGGGAGGCACGCCTGGTGGGCCCAGCTGCCAGCTGATCGCACTACTCACTGGCAGTGATTTGCTCTATCCGAGCGCTTGGCCTTCGAAGAATCGGCTTACTTCTTTGAGGTGCTGCGGAATAGGCAGGTGCTGCGGGCAGACCTCCTCGCACGCGCCGCACTCAACGCAGGCTGACGCGTCGCCGCCGGACTTCCTCAGCGAATCGTAGGTCCTCAGAGAGTCGGTCAGGGTGCCGTACATGAAGGCGTCGTTGTAGAGCGAGAATATGGCCGGTATCTGGACGTGGTTGGGGCACGGGGTGCAGTAGCGGCACTCGCTGCAGCTGATCTTGATCCTCTGTTTGTAGAGCTGGCGAGCTTCCGCGATGAGGTCGAGCTCGGCCGCGGTGAGGGAGTGGGGGAGGGCATCTTCAGCGACGCGGACGTTCTCTTTGACGTGGTCCATGGAGCTCATGCCGCTCAGGACCACGGTCACTTCAGGATGGTTCCAAACCCAGCGAAGGCCCCACTCTGCAGGCGTCCTCTTGATGGGGGCCCGGTTCCAGACGGCTTTCACGTCGTCCGGGACAACCTTGGTCAACCTACCGCCGCGAAGGGGCTCCATCACGACCACGGCGAGGCCTTTCGATGCGGCGTATTTCAACCCGTCCGCGCCAGCTTGGTAATTGTCGTCCACGTAGTTGTAATGGATCTGCGCGAGGCTCCAGTCGTACGAATCGACGATCTCCTTGAAGAGAGCAAGGCTGTCGTGGAAGGAGAAGCCCGCGTATTTGATGCGCCCGTCGGCGAGCGCGCGGTCCAGGAACTTCAGGGCGCCGAGGTCTTTCGCCTTTGACCAGTTCTCCTTCGTGAGCGAGTGCAGCAGGTAGAAATCAACGTAGTGGGTGTCCAGCTTCGTGAGCTGTTCATCGAGGTAGCGTTCGAAGTCGCCGGGGGCCTTGCAGAGCCAGACAGGGGACTTGGTGGCGAGCCTCACCTTCTCACGGAGCCCTCCGCGCAGCGCCTTGCCGACGAGGACCTCCGACTGGCCGTCGTGGTATCTGTAGGCGGTGTCTATGTAATCGACGCCTTGGCCGATGGCGTAGCGAAGCATGGCTATGGCCTCGTTCTCGTTGATCCTGGGCGCTCTGGCCTTCGACGCGTCGTCGGGCTTCTCGGCTACGGCGTCCACGACGGGAAGCCTCATACATCCGAACCCCAGGGCGGAAACGGAGAAATCGTGACATCCGAATTTCCTATACTGCACGCTCAACCTTCTCCTTTCAGTCCTGCCATTCTCGGTCCAGACCAGCCTCGGTTCCACTGCCCACCGCGTGTCAGTCTGGGTCCGACCGTGGCGAGGCTTTCCTTTCGGGTCCAGCCCCTCGCCCGCCCGCAAGTCTTCAGGCTCTCGGTCAGCGCTCGGGCCCAAGCGGCCGCCCGCTTTCAGGTCTTCACCACTGATCGTCCCGCTCCTCTTTTGTCCCGTCGTTATCCATCCCGTCATTATCCCGTTGCCGCACCGGGCCGCCGCGACAGTGCGCCGTTCCGTGCCGTTCCGTGGCGCTGTTGCCCGCGCCATTGCGCTATTGCCATGATACCATGCATTCGGTCCGCGTCATAGAGGCGCACGCGCGGGTACGGCGTACGTCCAGGCGCAGACGCAGGCGTACAGGCGCGCGTTCAGGCGCAGGCGCATGCGCGGCGGGTGGCTTGAGGTGGCGCCGGATGGCGACGGCGCCCCTGGAAGGGGAGGCGCATACTTCAGCCCGCGCGCGGCAAGACTGTGAACGAGGACGCGCAGCGGCATCCGCAATGATCCACAACGGAGGCATGGACATGATTACGGCCGAGGTATCCCTCTATCCCATGGAGACCCCGCGATCCGACGACATCATAAACTCCTCCCTCACAGCTCTTGCGGCAGGCGGGCTTTCATACGACGTGGGGCCCCTGAGCACGCGGATATCAGGGCGCGAGAACGAGGTCTGGAGCGCCCTGCGGTCTATGTTCGAGCGCGCCTGCGGCCACGGCACCGAGGTGGCGATGGTCATCACCTTGGCGAACTCTACCGAGTGACATGCCGTCTGGCTCCGTGTAACCCGCTGAATAGCTCACTGGCTGGCTCGCCGACCGGGTCGGAGCATACGGGCCCCCGCGTGTCGTCTCCGCCACTAACTGAGGGTGCGTTAGTGCTTGCCCCATTGCCAGTAGTTGCCGGGTTGCCGGCGTTGCACCCGGGGACGGCGCCCCAAGCGGGGCGCCTTGACAAAACCCGGCCCATTAGGCCAGTGGCTGGATTCTGACACCCCTCGTGCAATCACCGGCAACCCCTCCCAATAGTCGGAAGCGTTTTTGGGCCCCCACTTAGTCTCTAGTGCGTTCAATTGAGCGCTCAGGCGCTGCCCCATGCGCCGCGGCCGAGTCGCCTGCGGACACCCGCCGACAATGAAAACAAAAGACAGAAGACAGCGCTCCCACCCCGCTTTTCCATGCGCCGCCACACGTGTCCCGTGCTGTCCCCTGGAGCCGAGGCGCCTGCGCGCGGCCACGAGGACCACGCAAGGGCACGGCACGAGACGCTGCCATCAACGCGTGACCGAGACTGTTGAATTCCCCCCTGGAGCTGCCAACTCGGTTGAGTACAGCGGCGGTTTTACGTGATTAAACAGGGCCGTGTTGCCATAATGTAGGAAACATCAACAGTCTCGTGACAGGTCTCTCAAAACCTCCCAACAAAAATCATTTCCCGCTTGAAGGAGATCCGGCGGATGCGTCGAAGAAGAAGACACCGGTTACGTAACCGGTTACGTAACCGGTAACGCAGCACGCAGGCCGAGCGTCCCGAAAGGGCCGGTGGACAGTAGAGCTGGGCAATCGCTGTATGGCGGGCAGCAGCATGGGGGCACTGCTGCGGAGGCTTTTCGGCAACGGCCCTTCCACGGAGGCTCGTCTCTGCTGGCGTGCGCTAGTCTGCACTAGTTTGCAAATGCTTGCCCGCGAAAGCTCTTGCGCGCCACAAAGCCGCAGCGTGCCGGTTGGCTGATTGGCGCCACGGACCGGCCGCGGACGGGCGAGCGTTGAGGCGCACGGCGCCGTTGCTGCGAGGGTTTTCTACGTATCCACAAGGGACCAAAGATCAAGTGCACCGAGGTGTGATGTGATGGCCAACATCCGCGAGGTGGCGCGGCTTGCCGGGGTGTCAACAGCCACTGTTTCGAGGGTCATCAACGAGTCCGGGTTCGTCGCGGAGGAGCTCAAGGAACGAGTCAGGCGGGCGATGGCGGAGCTCAACTACCGCCCGAACAACCTCGCGCGTTCCTTCAGGCAGAACCGGAGTTTCATGATCGCGCTCATGATCTCGGACATCTCCAACCCGTTCTTCACGTCGCTCGTCCGCGGTGTTGAGGACGTGGTCAAAGAGGGCGGCCTGAACCTCCTTCTCTGCAACACAGATGAAGACCCTGAGAAAGAGCGCTCGTATGTGGAGGTCCTTATCGGCAACCGTATCGACGGCGTCATCATGGCCCCTACCAGAAAGGCCCAGGCGAGCGTGGAAGCGTTCAGGCGACACGGCATTCCCGTGGTCTTCATAGACCGCCACCTGCCAGGGATGAAGGTGGACGCGGTGCTCATCGACAATGTCTCCGGGGCCTACCAGGCCACTGCCCACCTCCTGCGCCTGGGACACCGGCGCGTCGGCATCATCACGGGTCTCGAAGACGTGTCGACCTCGCAGGAACGTGAAGAAGGCTACCGCAGAGCGCTCACGGATTTCGGCGTCACGCCAGACGAGCGGCTCATCGCGCGCGGCAACTCGCGGATCGAGGGCGGTATACGGCAGACTCAGGCGCTCCTGTCGCTGCCGCCTGACGTGCGGCCGACGGCACTCTTCACCAGCAACAACCTGCTCACCATCGGTGCCATGCTGGCGTTACGTGAGGCCGGGGTGAAGGTGCCCCACGAGATGGCGGTGGTCGGCTTCGACGAATTTGAGTCCACGCCGATCATCGACCCGCCGCTCACGGTAGTGGCGCAGCCGACCTACGAGATCGGTATGCGAGCGGCCAAGAGGCTTTTCAAGCATCTGAGCGCGCAGGTTAGAAAAGAAGGTCGACCGGTAGTGGTGCGCCTCAAACCGCAGCTAATAGTCAGAGAGTCATGCGGGACACGCCGGAGCTCGAGTCTTCCCCCCGGGCTCTGAACGCATCATTCTGTGGACTCACGCATGCAATCATGATTCCTGCAGCCCGGGGGGATTGAGACGTGCACATATGCGTCGGAGGGGGTGGTATGTGATCCGATCTTGTGCACGCGCGCGGACGCAGCTGTTGGGGTTTCGAGCGGAGTGACGTGGGCTTGACGCAAGAGCGACTGCTTATCGAATCCCAGCGCTCATAAAGGTTTGTCAGTCGTCGAAAGGATGGTCAGAGAATCTCGGGGGGGCAAAGAATGCGCACGTATACGTTCCAGAAGATGATTCCTGTTCGAGACGGGATCGATGTGCTAGTAGTCGGCGCGGGTCCAGCCGGCTTTGCTGCGGCTATTGCCGCGAGCAGGAATGGCGCCAAGACCATGCTCATCGAGAAGCATGGGTGTATCGGAGGCATGGCCACTGTCGGATTGGTTGGCCCCTTCATGACAAGCTTCGATGCTGCAGGAGAGACGCAGATAATCAGGGGGTTATTCGAGGAGCTCGTCGCGCGACTTGAGGAGCGCGGCGGCGCCATTCATCCTTCAAAGGTTCGTTGTGGCACATCCTACTGTGCCTTCATCACCCCTGGGCATGACCACGTTACCCCCTTTGACCCTGAGTGGCTCAAGCTTGTTGCCACGGAAATGGTCCTCGAGTCAGGTGTGGAATTGCTCCTTCACACCCAGTGTCTGGACGCCGTCAAAGAAGGAGATAGAATCACTGGAGTCGTCATCGCCAACAAGTCAGGCCTTCAGGCGATAAGGGCTTCGGTCATCGTCGATTGTACTGGCGACGCTGACGTGGCGGAATGGGCCGGGGTGCCTACGGTGCTAGGTAGGCGGGATGATCACGGAATGCAGCCGGCGACGATGTTCTTTAGGATTTGCAACGTGGATTCGGACAAGGTCAAAGAGTACATTGAGCAGAACCGGCATCTGGTCGGAAGGCCATTCCATGGTCCGTTCAGCTGGATCGTCAAAGAGGCGCGAGAAAAAGGTGAGTGGGACATCCCCCGGGGCGAGATCAACATGTATGAAACTCCAAATCCGGGGGAGTGGAGAGTCAACACAACCAGGATTCTAAACGTTGACGGGACCAAGACACAGGATTTGACAAGAGCGGAGATCGAGGGCAGAAAACAAGCAAGGAAAGTCTTCGAGTTCATAAGGTCTCACATACCGGGATGTGAACAAGCAAGGCTCATGGACACCGCCGCTGTCGTCGGAATACGCGAGACCAGACACATTGTCGGCGAGTATGTTGTGACGAAGGAAGATGTGCTGAGCGGCCGGGTGTTCGATGATAGCATCCTATTGGCTTCCAATTCGGTCGACATTCACTCCAAGGATGCGGAGAGTGGAGAGTACACTACTATTAGCGGGAAGTGGTACGGCATTCCCTACCGATCTCTAGTACCCATGGCGGTTGACAGTCTCTTGGTGGCGGGGCGACCGATTTCGGCCACCTCGGAGGCCTCGTCGGCGTTTCGGGTTATGCCATGTTGTGTCGGCACGGGGCAGGCAGCAGGCACGGCAGCTGCATTGGCGGTCAAGTCAGGCGTGACACCGCGCAACGTGAACGCGGACAGGCTTCGGGATCTCCTCAGAGCACAGGGGGTCTATCTCGGTTAGGATGTGTTGCATTCGGGCAGGTCATATCAGAAGACGCACCAAGACTGGAGAAACGGAGGCGGTTTATGATGTTGAGAATTCGGAGGCACAGACCATCGTTGCTGCTGGGGTTTATTGCTCTTATGCTGCTATCTGCGGTCTCGTTTGCTCAAGCTCAGGAGAAGGTAAAAGTAACGTTTTGGACTTGGCTTAGCAACGAAGCGATGGTTGAAGAGTTCAACCGTCTTCACCCGAATATCCAGGTAGAACATGTGAAGATGGGTGCCTACGACGCGCAGAACAAGTTCCTCGTGGCTTTGTCCTCGGGCACAGGAGCTCCTGACGTCATACAACTCATGGCGAGGCACTTTAGTCTCTTCTCGACGACCGGAAAGCTCGTCGACATGACGGACAAGGTCAAAGACATAAAGGACGGATATCCTGCGAACCTCATAGAATCGGTGAGCTACAATTCCAGGATATATGGGCTGCCGGCTGACGTCAGCCCGGGCGTGATTTGGTACCGAAGGGATATCTTCAAGAAGTATGGGATCGAAGTACCCTTTGCTACGTGGGATGACTTCGTGAAAGCGGCCGGGGTTCTGAAGAAAAACGGCGTTACCATGATGCCATTGTTCTATCCGGCCGGAAGCTGGGGTGCCAACGCGTTGGTGATGTACCTGCACTCTCGCGGAGGGAACATCTATACGCCCGACGGCAAAGTCATTCGGAACAACAAGGAGCTGGAATATACACTACAGTGGCTCTATGACCTCTACAAGGCTGGCATGGCCGAGGGGATTACCTTCTTCACACCGGAGTTCTGGGGTGCCTTGAAGGCGGGCCAGTTCGCGTGTTGGCCTATGAATGTGGCCGAGGGGGCCAACATCAGGCAATACATGCCGGAGCTCTCTGGGAATTGGGGCGTGATGCCCTTCCCGAGATGGTCAGACAAGAAGGAACAGACTACCGGAATATGGGGAGGCACTGTCCTGGCAGTCCCAACGCAGTCCAAGGTGAGAGACGCTGCCCTGACGTTCGTTAAATGGGTAGCAGGAACTGTACAGGGTCAGGTATGGGCGAGCAAGACATGGAACGCAGTGCCCGCGTACTCCCCGGCCTACAAAGACAGCTTCTATGCGCTCGGCGACCCATATTACGGTGGCGACAACGTCTACAAGATGATCAATCCTGTGAAGCCCTTCTACTATTTCGATTGGGCGATTACTGAGCGGATCATCGGCAAACAGCTTGACCTGATGTTTGCCGGAAAAGTGACACCTGCGGCAGCGAGAGCCGCAATAGAGGCCGAGCTCATCGATGAGACGAACCGGTAATGCCGCGAACGAGCAGGCACTGTCCCGGGCCCAGCGTGGCTCGGGCCCGGGACAGTGTGCAGCGGAGGCAGTGCTGATGAAGCAAGGATCACTGACTATCGACAAGCGCTGGGCACCCTATGTATTTCTCCTTCCATTCCTGGTGTTCTTCGTCGCTTTTCGTGTCGGCCCAATTCTCTGGTCACTCCTCGTCAGTTTCACGAAATGGAGTGGCATGGATGACGCGGTGTTCGTGGGGTTCCAGAACTACTTGCGAATCTTCAAGGACGGCCGGTTTTGGACAGCGACCTACAACACGTTGTACTTTGTTGTGGTTTACAACGCCATCATGATATTCCTCGCGCTCGTGCTGGCTGTTCTGCTGAACTCGTCCCTATTGAGGGTCAGGGGATTCTACCGTTCAGCTTACTTCATGCCTATAACCATGTCCCTCCCGGTGGTCGCCATGGTCTTCGACTTGATCCTTGCACGAGGATCAGGGTTACTGTCCGTTTTGTTGAGATACTTGGGCGTCTCGCTCAATGTTCGTTGGTTCAGTGACACGTCCCTGGCTATGTGGGGCATAATCATGATGAGAGTCTGGAGAGGGACAGGATACTACTCTGCGTACTTCCTGGCCGGCCTGTCAAGCATCCCAAATGAGATCTACGAATCAGCAAGGGTAGATGGCGCCTCAGCCTGGACGGTGTTTACTAGGATATCTTTACCTCTCTTGAAGCCAATGCTAGTGTTTGTTCTGATCATGTCCACCATCCTGTCCTTTCAGATTTTCGATGAGCCGTGGATCCTCACACAGGGTGGCCCGGCCGATGCCACGCTGATGCTCCAGATATACCTCTACCAGACTAGCTTCCTCGAGGGAAACCTGGGACGAGGTTGCGCCATATCGTACATGATGACCCTCCTAATGATGGGAGCGTCCGTACTATACGTTAAGGGACTTGAGGAGAGAAATGGCTAGGATGACCGTGCGAAAACGCGTACGCGAGCGCTATCTCAAAGTATTCTTGCATGTTCTTATGCTGGTAGGAGCCGTGATAGTCCTTCTTCCGTTCTACTGGATGATCGTAAGCTCGCTCAAAGACATGGGAGAATTCTTCAGCCCCAGGCCATCTCTATTTCCCGACAAAGCAACCATCGCCAACTACTTGAAACTCTTCCGGGAGACTCAGTTCGTTAGGTGGCTTTGCAACAGCGGCATAGTGAGCGTCCTGTCGTTGGCTCTCGGCTTGGTTATATGCTCGCTTGCAGGCTTTGCCTTTGCTGTGTATGACTTCAAAGGGAAGGCGATCTTGTTCTGGACGGTCTTGGTCTCGGTTGCAATCCCGGAGATCGTCACGATCATACCCGTTTTCAGGCTCATGGTCGCTACTCGGATGGTCGATACGTACTCCTCTCTGATTCTGCCTTACTCGATGAATGTCTTTGGTATCTTCCTGATGAAGCAGTATATTGCCTCGACTCTGCCAAGAGAGCTTCTAGAAGCAGCAAGGATCGACGGCTGTTCGGAATTCGGAATCTATCTTCGAATCGCAATGCCCCTAGTGAGGCCAGGTCTAGGGGTTCTGGGGATTTACTTGTGGCTGAACTCTTGGAGCGGGTATTTCTGGCCACTTATTATGGTCAAGTCGCGCGAGATGATGACGTTGCCGCTCGGCCTCGCGACGCTTTATGCTGACCCATGGAACTTGCAGTACGGCATGTTGATGGCGGGTGCGTTCCTGTCTACCCTGCCGATCGTCATCATATTCTTAACCGCTCAACGACAGTTTATCGCTGGCCTGACTGGAGGGGCTCTAAAGGCGTGAACTCGAAAGCCTCACCGCAGGGATTCCGATACCTTGGAGTGTCTCCGTTGGATTAACTCACGCAGGCTCTCACGCGGGAGTGTGGCCATACAAAGGGGTTTGCCCCGGGTGGTATATGTCGAAGAGGCTCGTGGGGAGTGTTCTGTGCGCTTGAAAAAACTTAGGCTGTCGATGGCGGGGGAGGAGACCAGGAGGAAGGTAGAGGTCATGAAGCGAATGAACATGGTTAAGCCCGGGGTGCTGCGGCTTGAGGATGTGCCGGCACCGACGCCGGGTGAGGGGGAAGCCCTTGTCGAGGTGAAGGTGGTGGGCGTGTGCGGGTCCGACGTGCATGCGTTCCGCGGGAAACACCCGTTCATCTCGTGCCCGATCGTTCCCGGGCATGAGTTCTCGGGCGTTGTAAGGAGTGTTGGCCCTCTCGGACCTGCATCCGCTGCGATGAGCGCACTCGAGCCCACCCACGCAGGGAGGACAGACCGGGTCCTGCATCCCCAGGTTGACGGCGTTGGTGGTTCTCGCGGGAATGCCGGGGCGGCTGAGGAGCAACGCGGCCCAGGGACAGAGCCGAAGGCGGGAGAGATGGGAGTCATGCGCGACGCCGCCCTCATCGGCAAGCGGGTCACAGGCCTACCATCCCTAGTATGCGGCACGTGCTATAACTGCAGGCACGGCAGGTATAACATATGCAACTCCTTACGTGTCGTGGGGTGCCAGGCGGACGGTGCGTTGGCCGAGCTTGTGCGCGTCCCGGCTGAATTCCTGGTGCCCCTTCCGGACGGCCTTACCTTTGAGGATGGCGCTATGGTGGAACCCGTAGCAGTCGGCGTACATGCTGTGAGGCGGGCCGGGGCGAGCGTAGGGGGAGCGCGCGTGATGGTTCTGGGCAGTGGGACCATCGGGCTGGTCGTCGTCCAGGTGTTGAAGGCATACGGCGCGCGCGAGGTCATAGTCACCGACCTCAACGAACGGAGGCTTGCGCTTGCCAGCGAGCTTGGCGCGGACTACACGATCAACGTGCGCGACGTGGACCCTGTGGCACGGGTCCACGAGTGGTTCGGGCGTGACGGCATCGACCTTTCGTTTGAGTGTGTCGGCATCGGTCCTACGGTTCGTCAAGCCATCCTGGCGAACCGGAAAGGCACAAAGGTCATCATAGTCGGGGTTTTCGAGGAAGAGGTGCCGGTCCCGATGGGCCTCGTGCAGGACAGGGAAATCGAGCTCGTGGGCACTCTCATGTATACCTTGGACGATTTCATCGAGGCCGCGCGGCTTGTCGCGAGGGGGCTGGTGCGCGTGGCGCCGCTCGTGACCTACAGGTTCCGCCTCGAGGAGGCGCAGCAGGCGTTCGAGACGGCGGCGGACCCGGCGAGCGGGGCCATCAAAGTGCTCATTACAGTGTGAAGGATGCAGTGCAAAGATGCAAAGGGACGGGTGCTCAACGCCGGAAGCCGAGGCTGAAGCGAAAGCAGAGGCAGAACCGGAACCGGAAGCGGAACCGGAAGCGCAGGCGGGGACGGAGATGGTGGGGGGAGCTAAAGCGGGAGCGGGAGGCAGGGCGTGCACCGGGAGATGGTGAGGGAAGCGGACGGCGCTACGCCCAAACCAACCGAGAAACGGCCGCGGCAGTGCAGGTGTTGACAGGCGCGCGCCACGTGGTGGTTTTGGTCGAGTTGGGCTATCTCCGGGCGCGTTTTTTGGGGGAGTAGATGATGCGTTGATTGATGTACTGGCCATGGGAGAGCTTCTCATAGACTTTGTCTCCGTTGCTACCGGGGTGTCCCTCAAGGACTCACCAGGGTTCACGAAAGCCCCTGGCGGCGCCCCTGCGAACGTTGCAGTGGGAGTGAGACGGCTGGGCCGCACGTCCGGTTTCATCGGCAAGGTAGGGAACGATGATTTCGGCGTTTTCTTGTGGGAGACCCTCGCCCGCGAGGGCGTTGAGACACGCGGCGTAAGATACGATGACAGGGCCAGGACGATGCTAGCCTTCGTGTCGCTCCGCCCGGACGGCGAGAGGGAGTTCATGTTTTACAGGCATCCGAGCGCCGACATGCTTCTCGAGCCAAGCGAGGTGGACGTCGACCTCCTCACGGAGGCTCGGGTATTCCACCATGGGTCTATCTCACTCATCACTGAACCCTCGCGGTCGGCGACCCTCGCCGCTGTGAGAGCGGCTAGAGCCGCCGGGGCCTTGATCTCCTATGACCCAAACATACGACTCCCGCTGTGGCCCGCGCCCAACGAGGCCCGGGCCGTCATCCTCGCCGCAGCCTCCTCGGCCGATATCATAAAGGTTAGTGAAGAAGAGCTGGCTTTTCTCACAGGCACGGACGACATCGCAGAGGGTGTCGGAAGGTTGCGCACTGCGGCAAGCAGTGCAGCAGGGCCCGCCAAGTGTGCCATCGTGGTGACGCGCGGCAGGAAGGGGTGTGTGCTGGCCTTGGACAACAGCGGCCCCGTGACCGTGCGCGACGGCGGGCAGCGAGGCGGCGGCGGGCTTTGGCTGGAGGTCCCTGGGTTCGGCGTTCAGGCGGTGGACACAACGGGCGCGGGAGACGCCTTCGTGGCGGGCCTTCTCGTGGGCATCATCGAGGAGGCGACCGGCTGCAACGCTGCCGCTGCGGCGACAGCAAGGGAGAAGCTGCGTGCTCTCGGCGAGGCGGAATGGAGACGGGTGCTCACGCTGGCGAATGCTGTGGGCGCCTTGTGCACTACGAAATATGGCGCCATTCCGGCTCTGCCTACCATGCAAGAAGTGCGGGCGTTTCTGAATGAATGGGAGAAGCGGGGTGCTAAGGATGCAAACGGGTGAGGCTGAAACGCGCAAAGTCCCTGGCAGGATGTCGGCGGCCGTGTTCAAGGAGCCTGGGAGAATCGACGTCGAAGAGCGCGCCGTTCCCACGCCCGGGCCTGGAGAGGTCCTTGTGAAGGTCGAGGCGTGCGGCGTGTGCGGCACCGACTTCCATATCTTCAAGGGCGAAGCCCCGGCCCGCCCGCCTGTGGTCCTGGGGCACGAGTACTGCGGCAAGGTTGTCGCAGTCGGGGAGGGCCTTGACCGCCCGCGTCCAGGGGACCGGGTGGCCGTGGATCCCAACATCGCGTGCGGGCGATGCTACCACTGCAGGATGGGCAAGGTCCACCTGTGCGAGTCCATGGAGGCTCTCGGCGTCACCCTGGACGGGGGATTTGCTGAGTACTCGCTTGCCCCTGCCACGCAGTGCCACGTCCTGCCAGCGGGCATGCCGGCGGCTTGGGGCGCGTTCGTCGAGCCGGTCGCGTGCTGCGTCCACGGGATTGACCTCGCCGGGATCAGGCCCGGCTACAGCGTCGTTGTCATGGGCGGCGGCACGATCGGGCTCATCCTGCTACAGCTCGCACGGATAAGCGGTGCGGCGACGCTCATCGTGAGCGAGCCGGTGCGCAAGAAGCGCGAGCTCGCTCTCGAGCTAGGGGCGACCCTCGCCCTGGACCCTATGTCCTCGGATCTGGAGTCGGATGTGCGCGCGGTTTTGCCCGCGGGGGCCGACGTCGTTATAGAGGCGGTGGGGCGCCCCGAGACCGTCGAGGCTGCATTACGCATTGCAACTAAGGGGGGGTGTGTCCTTCTTTTCGGTGTTTCCCCGGAGGGCGCGAAGGTCACCGTTAGCCCATTTGTGATCTATAAGAAAGAGCTGCGGGTCCAAGGCTCTTATGTCAACCCCTTCACGTTTTCCCGCGCGATAGCGCTCCTCGCAGGCGGCGGGGTTAAGGTTGAACCGCTTGTGGAGCGGGTCGTGTCGCTTGGCGATCTTCCTTTGGTGCTGGCCGCTGGGCCGTCTGTTGGGGGCGCGAAGACGCTCGTCGGCGCAGATGCGGCCCGCGCGTGAGTCTGCGGGCGACGGGCGGATGCATTGCCTCTTGACAGGCTGTGGGCGGCTTCATACAATGGATGTGAGAATGATTCTCATTACTTGCGGCGTCTGAGAACCACGCCCAAGGTCCTAAAGGCCTACGAGACGCAGTCCGAACACGTTGAGTGGAAAAGAGCAGGGAGCGAGTGGGAAGAGATGGAGTCAAGAGATTGCCAACCGATTGCCCTGGTCCATGTCCGAGCAGGCCAGGAGGTCCAGGTCATTGAGATCCTTGGCGGGCACGGCCTGGTGGGGCGCCTTGAGGCCCTTGGCATCAGGCCCGGGACGCGGATGAGGAAGATAAGCTCAGTGTTCTTGCGGGGGCCGGTCACGGTGGAAGTGCACGACACGAAAGTAGCCATGGGATACGGCATGGCGGCAAAGGTGCTCGTTCGACCACTTGACCGTGTCGAGGATGAAGAGGGTATCACGCGTGGGGAAGGCGGGAGGGGGACCGCGGCCCAGCACCGCCGTGCCGACGCCGCGAACGCGCATTGCGAAACGTCGCGGTGAATGTTACGGTGATGAGCGTTACGACTAATGAGCAGGGAGGACGGAGTGGATGAGGATCCTCCTAATGGGGAACCCGAACGTCGGTAAGAGTGTTGTTTTTTCCCGTCTCACCGGCACGCAGGTTATTACCTCCAACTACCCGGGCACCACGGTGGAATTCACGAAGGGCACGACGAGGCTGACGACGGGCGAGAGAGCGGAGGTCATCGACGTCCCGGGCACGTACAGTCTCGAGACCACCTGCAAAGCCGAGGAGGTGGCGGTGAGCCTCCTGGCCGGACTGCGGGAAGGCGACGTCGTCGTGAACGTGGTGGATGCCACTCATCTCGAAAGGAATCTCCACCTGACCCTCGAGCTTCTCGAACGGGGTGTGCCGCTGGTCGTGGCGCTCAACCTATGGGACGAAGCCCGCCACGAGGGGATTACCATCGATGTGAGGAGGTTGGAAGCTCTCCTAAGCATCCCCGTGGTGCCGACGGTGGCTCTCACGGGCGAGGGCATGGACGTATTGCTGGACAAGGTGGCTGCGGCCAAAGTGCGTGGCGCCAGGGCTGGAGGGCCGAAGCGCACCGCGGACGAGCGTTGGGCCGAGGTCGGGCGCATTACACGAGCGGTTCAAGCCATCGCGCACCGGCACCACTCCGTGAGGGACGCTGTCGAGGACGCTAGCATGCGGCCGGTGACAGGCCTCATTCTCGGAGCAGTGGTCCTCGCCGTGTCGTTCGCGGCTATACGGCTTATCGGCGAAGGCCTCATCACACATGTGTTCGATCCCGTATTCGAAAGGCTCGTCCGGCCGCTCGTCATAGCTCTTGACGCAGCGCTGCGGCCGACGGGCTTCGTCCATGACATCCTCATCGGGCACCCCGTCGGCGGGCAGGTGGACTTCGTGGAGTCGCTGGGCCTTCTGACTACGGGTCTGTACGTGCCCATCGCGATGGTGCTGCCGTACGTGCTCGCTTTTTACGTCGTGCTGAGCGTACTCGAGGACATCGGATACCTGCCGCGGCTCGCCGTGCTCCTGGACAACCTCATGCACATCCTGGGGATGCACGGATATGCCGTCGTCCCCATGATCCTAGGCCTCGGGTGCAACGTCCCCGCTGTTTTAGCCACGCGGGTCCTCGAGAGCAAACGCGAGAAGTTCATCGCCACGACGATGGTGTCCATTGGTGTGCCGTGCATGGCGCAGAGCGCTGTGATCGTAGGGCTCGTGGGACCGTACGGCATCTCGTACATCGCGTATATCTATGGGACCTTGTTCGTTCTCTGGCTCTCGCTTGGACTTGTGCTGAACTCTGTTGTGCCGGGCCAGAGCCCGCCGTTGCTCATCGAGATCCCGCCCTACCGGTTTCCGTACCTTCCCGGGCTTTGGAAGAAGATCTGGATGCGCGTGCGGGCGTTCCTCACCGACGCGGTTCCGTATGTCCTGCTCGGCGTCCTTATCGTCAACGTGCTCTACGCGTCCGGCCTCATGAATGTCATAAGCAGCCTGCTAACGCCGGTTGTCACGGGGCTCCTCGGCCTCCCGCCCGACGCAGCGGTGGCCCTGCTGATGGGGTTTCTCAGGAAGGACGTGGCCGTTGGGATGCTGGGCGCGCTGAGCCTCACCGCGCGCCAGCTAGCGGTGGCAAGCGTGGTTCTGACCGCATACTTTCCCTGCGCAGCGACGTTTGTGGTGCTTTTGCGCGAACTAGGGGGCGCCGACATGGTCAAGGCGGCAGGGATAATGATAGTTGCGGCGCTGGGAGCAGGGACTGCGCTGAACCTCGTGCTGTCGGGAGCGGTCTCGGCCGGGCTCGTGCTTGTGGCCGTCGCGGCTTTGGTCGCCTCGACCTACCTCATCCGGCACCGTGAGGGGCGCGACGCGAGTGCGGCAGGTCGATGTCGATAGCAAGCAATAGCAAACCCGTGCACCACCGTGGCGTTTTCACCGCGGTATGTCATGCCGCGCCCTGGCACGACATACCGCGGGATGTGCTATGCCCGGGGGCTCTATGCCAGAAGCTTTATGCCAATAGCTCGCGGGCTTTCTTGCGTTCCTCCGCGAGGATCTGGCCAAGCTCCTTGGAGCGCTCCGCAGCGGCGACCACGGCGTCCATGATCGAGGCCCGGAGGGACCCTCGCTCCAGAGCTTGGAGCCCGGCGATGGCCGTTCCACCGGGCGAGGTCACCATGTCACGCAGACACGCCGGATGTGAGCCTGTTTCGAGGACCATTTTCGCCGCTCCCAGCACGGTTTGGGCTGCCAACTGAAGCGCCACACTGCGGGAGAACCCTACCCTCACCCCGCCATCGGCGAGGGCCTCGATCATCGTATACACGAACGCAGGCCCGCTTCCGCTTAGAGCGGTCACCGAATCCATCAGGTCCTCTTGCACCGTCACAATCTTCCCGAGGGGCGCGAGGAGTTCAGAGAGCTCCGCGACGTCCTTGGGCCCTGCGTGCCTTCCGATTGAAACCGCTATCACACCCTCCATTACAAGGCAAGGTGTATTCGGCATGATGCGCAGAATCCTCGGTCTGCGAGGGAACGCGCTCTCGAGGGACTCCGTGGTCACTCCGGCCACCGGCGACACCACGAGTTGGTCAGCCCTGATGTGTCGGGATATGTCGTCCACCACGCAATCTATGACTTGCGGCTTTACCGTCAAAAAGAGAACGCCTGCTGCGTCGGCCACAGCCTTATTGCTCCTGGCAGCCCTGATACCCGTCTCCTCTACAAGCTGGCTGAGGCGGTCTGCGTCCACGTCACTTGCTACTATGTCCTCAGCCTTCGCCGAACCCGCCTTGATCATTCCCTTGATGAGGACGTTAGCGAGGGTCCCCGAGCCTATGAATCCGACACTTCTTGCCACCTGGCGCGCCTCCATACTTGTGCATCAGCTCTTGTGCATCACCTTTGCACTAACATGCTTGTCAGACTTGCCTTTCTTGTCCCGCTGTGGACTCGCCCCAATCAGAATCCGCCGTCTAGACCGTCTTGCGGACGGGCGTCAGCCACGAATGCGAGTCTGGAACCCGCCCCTGGACTATCGCAAAGAACGCTTCCTTCAACTTCAGTGTGATTGGCCCGGGTCGCCCGTTCCCCACAGGGATTCTGTCAACCGAACGCACTGGGGTGATCTCCGCGGCCGTGCCCGTTAGGAAGACCTCGTCCGCTATGTACAGCATCTCCCTTGGGAGGGGCTCTTCGACAGCTGGAATTCCGAGCTCGCGTGCGAGCGTGAGGACCGTGCTCCGGGTTATGCCGCCCAGTATAGACGAGGCAAGCTGGGGAGTGTAGATGGTGCCGTCGCGCACCACGAAGAGGTTCTCGCCGGTGCCCTCTGATAACAAGCCGTCCGTCCCGACGGCGATCGCCTCATGGTATCCGTCGACGATCGCCTGCATCTTCATGAGTTGGGAGTTGATGTAGTTCCCGCAGGCTTTGGCCATCGGAGGAATGGTGTTCGGAGCCATACGGTTCCAGGAAGACACCACGACGTCAACGCCCTGGTCGTCAGCGCCGGACGCGAGATACGTGCCCCACCCCCATACCGCGATGACCGTATGTACGGGGCTTGCGAGCGCATTCAGCCCAAGCTCGTGATACCCTCGAAACACGAGCGGCCTTATGTAGCAGGAGTCAAAACCGTTTCGCACGACGGTCTCGGTTATCGCGCGGGCCAGGTCTTCCTGGGAGTAGGGTATGTCCATGCGGTATATCTTCGCTGAATCATACAGCCGTCTCACATGGTCGCCCAAGCGAAAAACCGCGGTGCCGGCGGGGGTCTTGTACGCCCTGATCCCCTCGAACACCCCGGAGCCGTAATGGACAACGTGGCTCAACACATGAATCTTGGCATCCTCCCATTTGACGAACTCTCCGTCGAACCATATGTAAGTACCTTCCACCCATGCCATTTCGGCCTCACCTCGCTGTATTACTGGATCATTCCGTATCATCGCATCGTTGCATCGTCGCGTCATCCGCCGACTGCCACCGACCGAGACCGCGCTTGCCTTGCGCGCCTTGCCTTGCGCGCCCTCTCGTCAGGTGCCCCGCGCATGAAGGATCTCGTTGTCGAGGAGGTCTCCCATCTCCGCTGTGCCCACGAGCGTCGTTCCCTCAGTGAAGATATCCGCTGTGCGGTATCCCTTGCGCAGGACCGCCATTACGGCGTCCTCGAGTGATTTCGCCTCTTCGTTCAGGCCCAGAGAATGCCTCAGGAGCATCCCCGCGGAGAGCACCGCGGCCAGCGGATTGGCCACGTTCTTCCCCGCGATGTCGGGTGCGGAACCATGCACCGGTTCGTACAGGCCCGTCCGGCCGCAGCCGAGGCTGGCGGAAGGCAGCATGCCGAGGGAGCCCGCCAGCGTGGCCGCCTCGTCGCTGAGGATGTCCCCGAACATGTTCTCGGTGAGTATCACATCGAACCGACCCGGGTCACGGACGAGCTGCATCGCGCAGTTGTCTACGTACATGTGGGCGAGCTCGACGTCCGGGTAGTCCTTACCGACCTTCGTGACCACCTCTCGCCAAAGCCGCGAGCTTTCTAACACGTTGGCTTTGTCCACTGAAGTGACCTTCCGCCTCCGCTTCGAAGCCAACTGAAAAGCGACCCTTGCGACGCGCTCTATCTCGTCCCAGGTGTAGACGGTCGTATCCACGGCCCTCACCACATCCCGCCCGCTGCCGAGGTCGCGTTCGCAGAAGCGGCCCCTGGGCTGGCCGAAATACGCGCCTCCGGTCAGCTCCCTCACCACCAGCAGGTCGACGCCCTCCACCACGTGGCTCTTGAGAGTCGAGGCCCCGACAAGCTCGGGGAAGACCCGCACCGGGCGCAGGTTCGCGAATACGCCCAGGGATTTGCGCAGGCCTAGAAGCCCGGCCTCCGGTCGCCTGTCCCCCGGAAGACCGTCCCATTTTGGGCCGCCCACCGCCCCGAGGAGCACGGCGCCGCACCTCCGGCAGGTCTCGAGAGTCTCCTCAGGCAGAGGCGTGCCGGCCGCGTCCAAGGCCGCTCCGCCCACGAGGCACTCCACGAAGTCAAACCTGCACGCGTGCTTCCTTCCGACCGCAACGAGCGCCTTCCTGGCCTCCCTTATCACTTCCGGCCCTACCCCGTCACCCGGCAGCAGGGCGATCTTGAACCCATCCATCGCCCGACCCAAACGCTACGCCTCCCTTGGTCCTTCACGCAACGCCGCGACACGCCGCCCGGCCCTCGCGTCGTCGGTCGCTCGCGCCGGTCGGCCGGCGCTAACAAGCCAGCATCCAACATCCAGCACCCAACATCTAACATCGAACATCCAACAGCCAGCTCTCGTCAGCAAGCACGGGATTTACCGCTCTCTACCCTTTCGCGCACGTAATTGATGATGCCCCCACAATCCACGATCCTTTGCATGAAGTCGGGGAGGGGAGCAGCGCGATACTCTTCGCCTCGAGTCACATTCCGGATCAAGCCTTCGCCGGGAGAGACCTCGACGATGTCCCCCGCCTGTATCCGCTCGGCGGCTTCCGGGCACTCCAGGATGGGCAGGCCCACGTTCAGCGCGTTGCGGAAGAATATCCGGGCAAAGGACGCGGCAATGACGCAGGATACGCCAGCAGCCTTGATAGCTATTGGGGCATGCTCCCTGGAGCTTCCGCAGCCGAAGTTCCTGCCGCCCACGATGACGTCACCCGGCCGGACCTCGCTTGCGAACCTCGGATCGGCGTCCTCCATGCAGTGCTTTGCGAGGTCCGCCGGGTCCGAGGTATAGAGGTACCTTGCGGGGATGATCGCGTCAGTGTCCACATGATCTCCGAACTTCCATGCTCTCGCTCTGATGGTCGACGTCATCACTGCATCACCTGCCTGCTCGGCGTTTCCGTCTGCTTACCGCTCAACGTCTCTCGGCGTGTCTCGGCGTCGGTCCATGTTCCTCGGCCCTCGCTGCCGCTCCGCCGGGTCCCATCCTACATGCCGCGGGCGCATGGCGAGGTCGCCGACCTCGCGCGCCGAATTCGAACGATTCGCATTCCAACGTGCCGAGCCGCAAAGAGGCGCTAGCTTTTCCAGCGGAATACTCAGAGATCAGAGTTCGTCGGGGCCCGCTATGCGTCCCATGACTGCGGAGGCCGCCGCCACCGCCGCGTTTGACAAGTATACCTCGCTCTTCGGATGCCCCATCCTGCCCACGAAGTTCCGGTTGGTCGTGGATATCGCCTTCTCTCCCTCGGCGAGGATGCCCATGTGCCCTCCGAGGCACGGGCCACACGTGGGCGTGCTGACTGCCGCGCCCGCCTCGATAAAGATTTGGATGAGCCCCTCGCGTATGGCCTGCAGGTAGATCTCCTGGGTGCCAGGGAAGACCAGGAGCCGCACGCGCGGGTGGACTTTTCGCCCGCGAAGCACCTCTGCCGCAGCTCTCAAATCCTCCATCCGGCCGTTGGTGCAGGAGCCGATCACAGCCTGGTCTATCCACACCTTGCCCGCCTCGCTGATGGGCCTCACGTTTTCGGGCAGGTGAGGGAAGGCCACTTGTGGCTCGAGGCCGCTCACATCGAATTCGTGCACAGCGCTGTAGCGAGCGTCCGGGTCGCTCTCGAAGACCCGGTAACCTCCATTTGACCTCTCGCGCACGTACTCAAGGGTCTTCTCATCCGGCACCATGATGCCGTTTTTCGCGCCGGCCTCCACCGCCATGTTTGCCATGGTGAACCTTGAGTCCATCGAGAGGCTCCGTATCGCTTCTCCGGAGAACTCCATGGCCTTGTAGGCCGCGCCGTCCACGCCTATGCGCCCTATGGTGTGGAGGATGAGGTCCTTTCCGTACACCCAGCGGCCGGGTTTGCCGCGGTACACGAGCTTGATGCTCTCGGGGACCTTCAGCCATATCTCGCCGAGGGTCATGGCAGCGGCCATATCGGTGCTGCCTACCCCGGTGGCGAAGGCACCCAGTGCCCCGTACGTGCACGTGTGAGAATCCGCGCCGATGATGACATCGCCGGGACGCACGAGCCCTTGCTCCGGGAGAAGGCAGTGCTCGATGCCCATCCTTCCTACCTCGAAGTAGTTGGATATCCCTTGTTCTCTGGCGAACTCCTTTAGTTTCGCGCACTGCTCCGCCGATCTTATGTCCTTGCTCGGTACGAAGTGGTCGGGCACGAGCGCGATCCTGTCAGGATCGAAGACCCGCCTTGCGCCGGTCTTCCTGAACTGCTCGATGGCAACGGGGGCGGTTATGTCATTTCCCAGGACCATGTCGACCTTGACCGTAATGAGCTCGCATGGCTCGACGCAATCCCTCCCGGCGTGAGCGGCCAGAATCTTCTCGGTTATCGTCATGCCCAACACGCGCCACCTCCCTCAAAGTAGATCGCCATGAGTAATCGCCGGTTCCAGGAAGCACACGCGCCGTGCAGGGTTGCCGGTGATTGCACGAGGGGTGTCAAAATCCGGCCACTTGCCAGACGGGCCGGATTTTGGCGAAGCGCGCCCCGCGTGGGGCGACGTCCCCGAGTGCAACACCGGCAACCCAAGACCTCGGAAGACGAGAGAAAACTAATGACCTCATACTCAGCTTGCAGACGTTCCCGAGGCGTCTCGGACGTGTCGGGAGGCTCCGGCAGCCGCCTCGCCGAAGGTCCGCCGGTTGTGGAGGAGCTTGTTGATGGCTTGCACGTACGCCTTGGCGCTGGCCTCTATCACGTCCGTGCTCGTTCCCCTGCCCACGTAGGTGTCTCCGTTGTCCTTTATCCGCACCGTGGCCTCTCCCAAGGCGTCCTTGCCGCCGGTGACCGCGTTCAGGGAGTACGACACGAGGTGAGTCTTCAATTTCGCGGCAGCGTCCACCGCTTTGAAGACCGCCTCCACGGGCCCGTCCCCGCATGCGGCCTCTTCCACGGAGCCGTCCACAGTCTTGAGCCTCACCGTGGCAGTGGGCACGGCATGGTTGCCGCTAATCACGTGTATGTATTCCAGCTCGAAGAAGCCCGGTGTCGCAACGAGCTCATCCTCGACGATAGCCTCGATGTCCCTGTCGCTGACCTGCTTCTTCTTGTCCGCCAGCTCGATGAAGCGGTTGAATGCTTTCTCCATCTCGTCGCGGGTCAAAGAGTACCCAAGGGCTCTCAGCTTCTCGCTGAACGCGTGCCGTCCGGAGTGTTTGCCCAGGACCAGCCTGCTTTCGGGAAGGCCCACGGACTCAGGTTTCATGATCTCGTACGTGGTCCTCTCCTTGAGGACGCCGTCCTGGTGTATGCCGGATTCGTGCGCGAAGGCGTTGTCGCCCACCACGGCCTTGTTGGGTTGGACGAAGACGGCCGTAAGCGAGCTCACAAGCCGGCTCGTGCGGTAGATGTGGCTCGTGTCGACGCCCACCGAGACGTCGAAGTAGTCTTTCCTTGTCCTGAGCGCCATGACGACCTCCTCGAGGGCGGCGTTCCCGGCCCTTTCGCCGAGGCCGTTTATAGTGCACTCCACCTGGGTCGCCCCGGCCGTCACAGCGGCCAGGGAGTTCGCGACCGCGAGCCCCAGGTCGTTGTGGCAGTGGACGCTGATGGTTACCCGGTCTATGCCGGCGGTGTTGGCTTTCACGTAAGAAACGAGATCCGCGAATTCCCAGGGCGTGCTGTAGCCGACTGTGTCGGGAATGTTGATAACCGTCGCCCCCGCCTCGATCACCGCCTCGAATATCTCACGCAGGAATCCTCGGTCGCTCCTGGCGGCGTCTTCGGCAGAGAACTCCACGTCGTTTGTGAGGCTCTTAGCGTGCCGCACCGCCTCCACGGCCATTCTGAGGACCTCGTCTGGGCTCTTGCGGAGCTTGTACTGCATGTGGACGGGAGACGTGGCGATGAAAGTGTGGATCCTGGGCCTCTCGGCGTGTCTCACAGCCTCCCAAGCCTTGTCGATGTCCTTCTCGATCGTTCGGGCCAGGGCCGCGATGACCGGCCCCCTTATCTGGGAGGCCACCGCTTCTACCGCTGCGAAGTCTCCAGGGGAGGCAACCGGGAACCCCGCCTCGATCACGTCCACCCGGAGCTTGGCAAGCTGCGTCGCTATCTCGACCTTCTCTTCAACGTTCAGATTGACGCCGGGGGACTGTTCTCCATCTCTAAGTGTTGTGTCGAAGATGAATACCTGCCTCATGTCGCTCGCCGATCCTCCTCCTCTCTTCTACCTGCTGGCGTCGCTCCATAACAAAAAACCTCTCCCCCCTGATAGCCGTGGGGCTTTTGGGCCATCAGGGACGAGAGGATGAGCGGCTCGTGGTACCACCCTGACTTCGTCGCCGCCTCACGGCAGCGACCTCACTGTCTCCGACCTTACCGACGCCGACTGCGACGCTTAACCCATCAACATTCTCGGGCCGTCTCCAGTCTTGGTCTCAAGGACACGAGAACTAAGCGGATAACGGGCGCCTCACGGAAGATACGGCCCGGCGAAGCCTACTCACCTGCAGAAAGCCCGGCGGCCGCCCAATCGAGGTTTTCAGCTTGCGCGGTTCGAGGGCGAGTTCAACAAGGCCCGGATACCGGTTCGCATCGGCCACCGGCTCTCTTGGATCCGGCGCCCTGATTACTGCTCCCTGTCATAACCTTTAGCAAGTCCCAGAATCGTGCTGGTCCCAAGTTATTACCGATAGTGTATAAAGATTCATGTGCCGTGTCAAGAGGCGAATCTACATTCCCTCGGCTTTGGATATAGGCTTCCAGGCGTCTACCAGTCATCGACCGGACCGAATCCCCTGGCGTTGCCGTCAGGATCTACCACGGAATATCGTTGTGAGTTCCCAGCCATTACCCTCGCTTCGGCCGGCCTGCTCGATCGCGTTTTGGTCTTCATGAATGATATCGGGTTCATGGATGCCCTCAAGAGATTCAATATCATGGGCTATAAACGCATGATCCTGCCTCTGGTGCACTTCATCCTGACACACATGACCAAGATCCTCTTGGACATCCCCGCCATGAACGCTCTGCCGGAGATCCTCTTCGCCAACCGCGCTGCTATGGAACTTCTCGGCTTCAATGCCCAGGTGCCCAAGGATGGCATCTGCAATGAGGGCCACCACAGCGGCAAGGAGGGCGAGAAGAAACCGACCCCATTCTCTCCTCAGACAGTCGCAAGACAGTCGCAAATGTGGTGGCGTCGAAAACGCCTTCCCTCGCCGGGCTCACAAGAAAGTGACCGAGGATCTTCCGGCACAGAGTCGGTTTCATTCTCTTGCGGAGCCGGGCCTCATGGTTCATCCGCAGTCAGCAACGCTGCCTCGGTTCACGGGGTCCGCGTCGTTCCCTAGTAGACGTTGGCGAGCTCCGCGTGACTCGCAGCGCAGGGAGGATTGTCCCGTGACCCCATAGGCCTCTTCATCCGACCCGACTATGCAGAGGCTGCGTCCGACTTCTTGAGGGCGACTCCCTGCCTTCCAGAATACTGTAGGCCTCCTCCCGATCGATGTCCCTCACGTAAGGAATGCCTGTAAGGGCGCTAGCTTCTTCAGTAAGAGCAACCAGGTCGTCCCTGGATATGTACCTCAACGCGAATTTCCTGGCACCGCACATGAACTGCTTGAGGCCATAGCTGACACGATCGAAGTAGGTGTATAGCCCGATGGCACCCGCGGGGATATTCGCAAAGTCCGAGCCGTATTCCTTTTTCAATTGTGTACAACTCACGAATATCTGTTCCACGGTCTCTCCGTATTCTCTAAGGTCAGACGGGAGCTTTCCACTCTTTATGAGCTTCTCTACCGTCTTACCCACCATGACAGCCGTAAGTGGGGCCCTGCACATGCCTACGACCTTGACATATGGAGCTCCGAGAGCAAGCCCTTTGAACACCTGATCTTCAAGGGCAAACCCGCCCGCGATGGCCACATCGGGGATAAACGCATTCCTGGCTTTGAGTTTCTCCATGTACTCGAAAAGTAAGGCCTCGAGGTAGACGGTGGGGATGCCCCATTCGTTCATCATACGCCGCGGGCTCATCCCTGTGCCCCCGCCAGCCCCGTCAACGGTCAGGAGGTCCATCCTGGCATCTGAAGCGTACTTTACGGCCCTCGCAAGGTCGGCAGGCCTGTACGCCCCCGTCTTCAGGAAGATATACTTCGCACCGATTTTGCGAAGTTGCTCAACCCTGGCCATAAAAGAATCGTAATCTACCATTCCGATCCTGGAATGCCGCTCGAATTCCTTGAATGCCCCGCTCTTGAAGGCCTCCTGAACAGCAGGATCCTCCGGGTCCGGTTGGACGAGGTAACCGCGCTTCTTGAGCTCCAGGGCTCTTTCCAGTGTAAAGAGCTTGACCTCGCCGCCGATGTCTTTGGCCCCCTGGCCCCATTTCAGCTCGACAGCCTCGACGCCGAGCTTCTCAACGACATACTCCAGAACTCCCAGCCTGGAGTCCTCAACGTTGGCCTGGACAGCTATCGTACCGTACCCTCTGTACCAGTCCTTGAAGAGCTTCACCCGTCGTTCCATGTCACTCGAACGCACGATTTTGCCATTGAGGAACTCGCTATCCGGGTCCATCCCGCAGACGTTCTCACCGATCGTCAAGATCGTTCCTGAGATCGCAGCGCCAATCGCGAGCCCGTCCCAGTTGTCCTTTGCCACCTGCGTGGACCCGAGGGCGGAGATTATCATTGGGAACCTGAGTTTGATCTTCGATGAGGCGCCCACCTCCGTGTCGACATTCACAGCCGGGAACATGGCTTTGTCGCTGTCAGCCTCCACCCCGCAAGCTCCAACCGCACTTCCCAGGACGTTGAAGTGTGAGAGGTCGATGGGGTAGTCCTTCTGTGAGGCCGTAGTAATCTTCCCGAATGGTCCTGGATAGATAACCTCCTTTCCCCGAAGAGCCGACCGTCCGACTTCGCACAGGCCTGTGCAACCCTCCACACATGTCACGCACATCCCCGTGAATGGACATACACTGCCTGGCGTCCGGTTCTTCGTCATGGTCGCAGCCGTTGCATTGATCCCCTTGCTAAAGCTCATCTTCCTCTCCTCCGAGTATCTAGAGTGGTTTTCGTGGGCCACAGCCGGTAAGGCCCGGGAAGATACAAAAAAACCTCACCCGCCCCGAAGTGAGATAGCGCTCCACGAAGGCTTCAGGGCCGTTCCTTCGTGACAGTCTTGCATCTCTTCGATGCAAGCCCAGCCTCGCGCCTGGTGCCGGCGCTGGGCTTCGGCGACGTTCCCTTTCAGGCTCCTTCATAGATGCACTTCTCTGGAGCCGTACTCTTGAGCCGTCGCGCCTCTACCTCACCCCTGAGGAGATGAGGCATTCCCTACCGAATATGAACCTTCAGGTTCTTAAAGGTGCGTTTGCTGTATTTTATTACCGCCTGCGGTCAATGTCAATACTCTTTCAACCTCACTGTCGTCGGTCTGTGATAATGTCACCCTGCAAGCAGTCTAGGAAAATGTCACCCCCCAGCAGTACACTCTGGACCGTGTGAGGGCCGAGCTAGAATACTCGCTGCCCGAGCGGGACCTCGCGATCGGGCTGGATGAGGGCTACTTCGCTTTCGTCGCCGAGGGCTACCCCGAGGACGAGCACCTCGGACATGAAATCAGCGACCTGCCGCGGCGGGAAATTCGTAACGGCGATCACCAGCTTGCCTACGAGTTCGTCGGGCGAGTAGAGCTTGGTGATCTGGGCGCTCGACTTCCGCAGACCGTGCTCGCCGAAGTCGACAAGCAGCTTGTACGCGCGCTTTCGAGCTTTGGGAAACGGTTCGGCCTTGATGATCCTTCCGACTCGCATCTCGACTTTCTTGAAGTCATCGTAAGTTATTACGCTCACGTTCTCCATTCACCTTCTCCCCTTCTTGCAACTCAAGTCGTTTTTTATACCATTCAGGCGAGAATTCCTACCGTTCGGCCCGAATCTCTTTCCATCCTGCTCCCAACGGCTCTAGAATGACTCTGATCCTCAACATCGCGGGCTTGGGCCCAGTGTACGGAGCCATCCAGGGGCGCTGTGGGGGCCTTCCGCGTTCCTGTGGATCGTGCTCGGCGCTATCCTCGTTGGGGGCGCTCACGATTTCATCTCCGGCATGCTGTCCGTTAGGGAAAAAGGCACGAGCATGGGCGACGTGATCGGCAAGTATCTCGGAAAGAAAGTCCGCTGGCTGATGAACGTGGTCCTCGTAGTGCCCCTCATCCTCGTCGGAGTTGTGTTCGTAACGGGCCCGGCGAGCCTCCTCAAAGATGATCACCCCCGCCTGGATGACTTACAACTTCTGGGTGGGTGTCATCTTCATCTATTACCTCCATGCCACCCTCCTTCCCATTGACGCTCTAATCGGCCGGATTTGCCCGATCTTCGGTGCGTCCGTTCTCATAATGGTGGTTGGTAGCGGTTTCATTCACCTATGTCCTTAACCAACCCATTGGGTTCAACCTGCCGATGAGCATTGCGGCACCCGTCGGCCTTGTCGCAGCGGCGGCGGTGTCCGGTTCCGGTGACCCAGGCGGGGGATCGGACCGAATCGCACGGACGGCTCTATAGTGGTGCGGGGGCAGCCAAGCGTAACGTGTCGCCTGCTGCCAGCTGCCCCCGCCTTTGGGTGGAAGCGAAACCAGGACCTTTGGCTGTAGGCTTCTGGCTACAGGCCGAGCGCCTTTTTCAACTCCTTCACCTGCAACCTTGAGACAGGCACCTTGTTCCCGTCCTTGTCCTTCACCGCCACCACATACGTGCCTGAGAACCACGGGATGGTCTCCGCGATTCTGTCGAAGTTCACGATGAACCGCCGGTGCATCCTGAGGAAGCGGGGACCCAGTCTGTGCTCGACGTCCTCCAGGGTCAGTTTGGTAACGTACTCCTTGTCAAAGGTCTTCAGCGCCACCCTGCCGTTGCGGGAGCACACGTACATCAGTTCCAGGGTCTTCTCGGTGTCGGTGAGCGCCACCGCTGCCACCCCGGATTCTTCCTTGATGATCTCGGCGACCTGCCGGGCCGACTCGAAGTTCAAGCCGCTCCTCAAATACGGCAGGGTCCTCGACGCGATCTTGAGAGCTTTCTGGGCCTGCACGGCCTCGATCTGCTCGTGCTCGGCGCGCGTGGCCCGGAGCAGCGCAAGGAACATCCCGACGTCGACGGCGTTCACCGTAACCATGGGGAACATGATGATCTTCACGAGCTCCAGGGCTTCACTGAACGGCCTGGCGAAGGTCAGGATGATGATCATTTGCAGTATCTCGCCTGTGAAACCCCAGAAGAGGCCGATCGTGCCGTTGATCTCGGCGTCCTTCATCCGCAGGTATACGATTCCGCCGATGAGCCCCTCTACCGTGGTGGACAAGCCGCACGCAAACCCGGTAAAGCCGCCTATGAAATACCGGTGAATACTGCCGATGAACCCCCCGAGGAATCCGACGACGGGCCCTCCCAAGAGGCCTGCCGATATCGCTCCGATCGCACGAGTGTTGGCGATGGCGCCACGCACGGGAATGCCTGTGTATGTCCTGATGATGGACAGGATCCCGAAGAATGCTACCAGGATCGCCTTGTCCCTGACGGTGGTCTGGCGGTTCAAAGCGTTCTTGAAGGCCTGCGTCCGCCCCATCAGGCATGCAAGAACCGCTATAACTGACATCTCTTGAAGCAGCAGCATGAACAACCTTGGCGCCATCTGGCCATCCCTCTCACCCCGGCGAAGTGTCCTTCAACGCTGCGCACTGCGTGCTTGTGCCCAGCGCGGAAAGCGAACGGTTGGTGGGGGTGGCTACCCAGGGCGAGACGGCGGGCAAAAGATCATCTACCGCCGCCGGCGCCGACGTCCGCGGCCGCGTCGACAGGTCTGTCTGCGGCCGTGTCCGCGGTCGGCTCACACTGCCCCGGGGCACGTTGAGGGTCAAGCTGGACCAGGTAGCGCAGGGCGTTGCGCGCAAAAGACCGCACGGCAGGGTCGGAAAGCGCGTTCCGCGACAGTATGTCCGCGCCGATGTAAAGAGCGGCTCCCTTTGCGGCCACGGCAACGTTGAAGGGATCGGGATGCGCGGGACTGCCATCCGTGTCGGTCCAAACGCCCAGCTCGATCCCGCCCGGAAGACATCTTGCTATCACACCCTGCGACGCGGGCAGGCGCAAGGGCGTTTCGACCCCCGACCAGAGCGCGTAAAGGGCGGCGCGGGGGCCGGGATCCTCGGCGCGCTCGTCAGAAGCGCCAGAGACGCCAGAAGCGCGTGAGGAGAGTACGGCCCCCTCTCCGTCCGGCTCCGGCGTGCCGCCTGCGTCGGCCGCCCTGGAGACAATGGCACCGTGCAGGGGTGCGACTCCCTGCCATCCCACGAATGCCACGCCCAGGAGGTCTGCAAGCTGAAAGCCGTGGAACCCGCCCGGGCGCTCGTCCTCAGTCTTCAGTGATGTCTGGCCTGTTGCGAGAAGACGGCCTCCCCCAGCGACGAAGTCCCTCACAGCCTGTGCTTGCTCCGGCGATATGCGGCGCAGGTTCGATAGGACGAGCACGGTCGGACGGGTCGCAGCGATGAATGGAAGCCGGCCGAGGTCCCCCTCCGATACCTCCACCAGGTCAAGGCCGAGCGACTTCACGAATTCGACAAGGGTGCTCGTGTCATCCTCATAGTCCCACCGCATGTCCTCGTACCAAGCCTCGTTGGCTTCGGTCGTCAAGATTACGACGAGAGGAGCGTCGCTGGCGAAGCCGCCTTCCGACCCGGCTGCCGCCGTCGCGCCGGGCTTCCGGGCGGCGGGCCACGGAAGCTCGATGGCGGCGACGTAGGGGAGGTGGTCCGAGGCCAGGGTGTGGGGTACTCGCGCTGCGCCCGGCTCGGCCGCTATCTTGATGTCGAATGACGTGAGAATGTAATCTATCCGCCTCGCGGGGTCGTACGCGTCGTAGGTGTACCCGCCTTTGAGATAATCCCTGGAGAAGAGACCCTCTTTCACGAGCTCCGCGCTGTCAACGAGCACCCGGTACGCCTGCTGCGTGTCGTTGAAGTAACGCAGAAGGGTCGCGACCTCCGGGCTGCCTGTAGGGGGCGCGTTGAGGTCCCCCATCACGATCTTGGGCCCTGCAGTGGTTGAGGAGATCTCCGCGACGGCGCGCGCCTGGGCCAGCCTGGAGTCGGCATACTCCACGTCGAGGTGGGTCACGAAGACGTTCAGGACGGCGCCGTCCCCCACGTCGATCTGCGCTTCAAGGACTCCTCGCGGCTCGTTTGAGTGTGTGTTCGGGAGCGGGTGATTCACAGACGAGACGATGGGATAGCGGCTCAGGACCGCATTGCCGAAGGCGCCTCCATCATACCAGAAGTTTGGGCCGTACGCGTAATGGTAGCCTAGCTTCTCGGCTATGTACCGCACCTGATCCACCTGCAGGGACCGCCTCGTTCCTTGGTCCACTTCACACAGGCCCACTATGTCGGCTCTCTCGTTCCTGATGAGGTCGGCGATTCTATCGAGGTCCAGGTTGAGGTCGGCGCCAACCCCGCTGTGGATGTTAAAGGTCATGACGGTAAGGCGCACGGCTGGCGCCAGGCTCTGCGGCTTCACGGCTCTCTCCTCCGTTGCGAGAGCGTTCCCGCCCACTGCGGGTGCAGCTTTGGTTTCGGCATCGGCTTCAGCCTGAGCGCCTTGCGCGGCGGACCCTCCCACCATTTCAAGGCCCGAGGCTTCCGCGATGACCTTGGGCACGTCGGTGTTGTCAAGATGACCCGCGAACAGCTCCTGGCCCGGGCCCTCGGCGAAGAGAGGCACTTCGATGTCTGTATGCCCGTCCATTCCGAACGTAAGGTCCTGACCCGCGCCCGTGCCTTTACCTGCGCCTACGCTCAAACGGCCCGTCTCGTGATCCGCGGTCACGACGACGAGCGTATCCTTCCTTTCGCGGGTGAAGGCCAGGCAGCGTGCGATAGCGTCATCCAACGCCCCCATTTCGCCGAGCAAGGCCTCGATATCGTTGTCGTGACATGCGTGGTCGACGAGACCGCCCTCCACTACCAAGAGAAACCTCTTCCCAGTGCATGAGAGAAGACGCATGGCTTTCTCAGTCATCTCCGCAAGACTGGGTTGACGGCCCGGGTCCCTGTCCCTCTCGTAGTCCAGGTCAGTCATGGCGAAAAGGCCCAGGAACGGCAGGGAGGAGGCCTCGTCAAACCCCTTGCGATCCTGCGCGACCGTGTAGCCCGACTCGCGCGCGAGATCTATCGGGGCCTTGCCTTTGACGAACAAGGTCGGCAGGAAATCCGCCGCCCCGCCGCCCATGATGAGGTCGACCTTGGCACCGATGATGGCTTCGGCTATCGCGCGCGTCTCGCGGCGGCTTTCAGCGTGTGTGGCAAAGGCCGCGGGGGTCGCGTCAGTGACCGAGCACGTGGTGACGACGCCCACGAGCCATCCCGCATCCCGTGCGGCCTCGAGGATCGTGCGCACGGGGGTGCCGTCAGGAAGCACGGCGAGGGCACCGTTCACGGTCTTGTGCCCCGTCGCGAGGGCCGTGGCGGCGGCCGCGGAGTCAGTGATGTTGCCGTCCGAGGACGTCGTCGTGACCGTGGCTCGCACAGGCATGGACTCCATGACGAGCGGTCCGCCCTTCGCAAGCTGTCCCGCGGCGAGCTGGCCGGGGCCCATTCCATCTCCGATGAAGAGGATGACGTTTCGCGCCGCCTCGCGCCCGGCCGCGCAACACGCCGCGTACGGCGCATACGGCGATGACGCTGGCCACAGCGACGAGGCATCGACCACCGCGTCTTGCACGGAGATACAGACCTGGCACGAAAGCGTGAGGAAAGCGACCAGTTCCAGCGCCGTGACGAGCAAGAGTGCGACCAAGGACCTTCTACGCACGGTACTCCGCCTCCTGTCTTCCGCAAAAAGGGTTCAGATGCTCACGCCTTGAGGCCCGTGAGAGCGATGCCTTGCACGAAATAACGTTGCGTGAACATGAACAGCACAAGCACCGGCGCTATAGACATGAGCGAAGCGGCGTTGATGAGGTTCTGGAAACTGAAGTACTGTCCCGAGAAATACGGAATCGCCAGCGGTAGCGTGCGCAGCCGGTCGGAGTTCACCACTATGAGGGGCCAGATGTACGCGCCCCAATGCCCCGTGAACGTAAACAGGGTCAGCGTCGCCACGGCCGGCTTCGTGAGCGGCATCACGACCTGCAGGAAGATGCGGAACTCGCTCGCTCCGTCTATCCTGGCTGCGTCAAGCAGCTCGTCAGGAATGCTCATGATGAACTGGCGCATCATGAAGATGCCGAACGCGCTCGAGAGGCCCACCACGATCAGCCCGGCGTACGTGTTCACTAGGCCCGCCCTTGAAACCATCACATAGAGCGGCACGATTGTGGCGGGGAAGGGCACCATCATCGTGGAGAGGATGATCCAGAAGAGAAGCGACCTTCCCGCAAATCGGTACTTGGCAAACCCCATTCCCGTCATGGAGCTGGTCAGAACGGTTGCCACCGTGGGGATCACCGACGTAATGATGCTGTTCAGGTAATACCTCCCGAAGGGGATCATCCTGAACACCTCTGAAAAGTTGGAAAGCACCGGCCTTCTCGGGAAGAAAGTCGGCGGAAAGAGCACGACTTCTTGGAGCGACTTGAACGAGGACAGGATGAGCCAGACGAAGGGGGCCGCGGTCGCGACCGCACCGGCGCCGACAAGGGCGTACGTGAGGATGCGTCCAAGGATCCGCACGGATGCGCGACCGGCTCGCCTGGATGTTTTAGTGGGTCCACACGCCCCAGCTGCGCGGAGGCTGCCTGCTCCGGTCATTCGTAGCTGACCTCCCTTCCGACCAGCTTCCACTGGATCGCCGTTATCACGAGGATTATCGCGAACAGCACGAAGGACATCGCGGCAGCGAGGCCGAACTGCAGGTCGCCGAATGCGCGCTTGTAGATGTAATACACCACGACGTGCGTGGAATCCAGCGGGCCGCCCTGGGTGAGCACGTTGACCAGGCTGAAGACCTGGAAAGAGCTCATGACGCTCGTGACGACCACGAAGAGCGTGGCGGGCTTCAGGAGCGGAAGCGTGATATGCCTGAAGAGCCCGAACCCCGAGGCCCCGTCTATCATCGCCGCCTCATAGTAAGTCTGCGGAATCCCCTGGAGTGCCGCCAGGAAGATCACCATCCGGTAACCCACGCCAGACCATATGGCCACGATAATCACCGCAAGCATTGCCGTCCCGATCTCCTGGAGCCAATCATGAGTGGGGAGTCGGAGGACCCGCATCACCCAGTTGAGGAGCCCGACATGGGGGTGGTAGATCCACTGCCATATTACGGCGGAGATAGAGAGGGGCGTCACCACCGGCAGGTAGTAAAGGAGCCGGAAGACGCCTCGACCGCGCAGCTTGGTGTTCAAAAGGAGCGCGACCATGAGCGCGAGGGCTACCTCCACCGGCACGACGCCCGCCGTGTAAACAGCCGTGTTACGCAGCGAGGTCCAAAAGAGGTCCTCGGACAGAAGGGCCCGGTAGTTGGCAAGGCCTACCCAGGGATGTGCAGGCCATATGATGCTCCACTTGTGAAAGCTGATCCAAAACCCCCAGATCATGGGTATTATGGTCACCATGAGGTAAAACACTACGCCTGGGGATATGAAAACATATGGCGCGACTAGCTTTTGCAGCCGGTGCCAGGTGAGCGGGCGCCTCTTCACAGCAAGGGCCGCGGAAAAACCCGGGTTCATGTTCCGCCATCCTCCTTCCGGAGCCGGGCCCGGTGCGCCCGACACGGGACGGACGCGCGCCGGGGGCAACCGGCGGACAGGCCCGCCCTGACATGTCTTGATTGCGGTGGCAGGGCTGCTATGGAGCGGGCGGGCCCATCCGTCGACTTGCCTTCGACAATCTCTTCAACGCATCACTTAAGGCTGAGCAAGAGCTCTCTGCTCCTTCTCGGCTTTGACCGCCTCTTCGGAGAGCCACTTCATGGCCTGTGCGGGGCTCTCGTCTTTCAGGATGACGCGCTCGTAAGCCTGGCGGGGAAGCTCGTCGTCGAGCCGCCGCGTGGTCCACGGGACGGGAACGCTGTTCTTCATCGATTCCATGCACGGTCCGAGCAACGGGTCATTCTTGTACTCTGGAAGGTCGAGGAGAGCCTTACGCGTGGGGAGGTCCCCGGTCTTCGTGATCCACTGTTTCTGAGCGTCCGCCGAGGTGAGGTAGGCGACCCACTTCGAAGCCGCTTCAGAGGGTGCCTTCTTCGACACAACGTAAGCCCACGACGCAAGGAGCGTCGTTCGCGATCCGCCGGGCTTGGGCGCCGGAATCTGCGCTATGTTGAACACGAGGTCCGGCACGGTCGCCCTGAAACTACCTATCATGGCGGGGTGGGCGAAGACCATCCCGAGCTTGCTCTGGCGGAAAGCATTCCATCTCGACCCCATTTGCCTGTCCTCGACCTTGTATGTGGTGACGAGGTCTGTCGCGAATTTGAGAGCTTCAATCGTCGCGGGCGAGCTGAAGTCGGGGAGATCGGTTTCGTTGTTCCAGAGCGAGGCACCGTTCTGCAACATGAGGGATGCGAGCACCGGCCCGTATCCGCCTGTGGCTACGCCCATGCGCGTCGTAACGCCGCTTGCATCGCGCCGGGTCATCGCTTTAGCATACTCGATTAGCTCGGCCCATGTCTGCGGGGGCTTAGCCGGGTCCAGTCCGGCCTCCTTGAAGAGCTGCGGGTTGTAGAAGAGGACTATCGTCTGCGTGTCGACGGGGAACCCGTAATAGTTATCGCCTACCTTGAGGCGCTTTATGGCCGATGGCACGAAGTCTGCCTCGATCTGCGCAGCGGTCGCGACCTTCGGGCTGATCGGCTGGAGCACACCGGTCACCGCGTACGACGACACCTGACCCGCCGGGATCTGGAACGTGTCAGGCCCGGAACCCGCTGCGAGGGCGGGGAGGAGCTTCTGGAAGTAATCGGTCTCAGGTATCGACTCGATCTGGATCTCGATGTCTGGGTTCTTCTCCATGAACTCTGCGGCGAATGCTTCCACCATTTCCTTGCGGGCCGGGGAGTGATGCTGCCAGTGGACTATCGTGGTCTTCTTCGCGAGGACTGCCCCGCTTGCCATTCCCAAGACGAGCAGGGCGGCAATGCTGAACGCGAGAACCCGTCGCATCTTTCTGGTCACGGTTCATACCTCCTTGAAAGGCCCAGTATGATGGCTCTGGTTTGCGGGCCAGGGCGCATGTCCCGATCCGTGTTACGCACACCACCACTTCTCGTTCCCGCAAATCCGCGTGTTGTCATCAACCTCCTTTCGTTGCCGCACGTCAGTGTTCGGGTCACGCTTACACGTTGTCTTCAAACCGGGTGGGAGAGGTCGACGGGCCCGCCGCGTCTCGCTGATTCGTAAGCTGCCAGGGCTATCTCGAGCGCTCTCATGCCGTCGAAGCCGCTTGCCGCCGGGGGCGAGCCTTCCCGCACCGCCTGCACGAAGTCCCTCACGAGCGCGAGGTCCATATCGTCACCCCAGGGCCTATAAAGGACGGCGCTCTGCGGGTCGCTGGCATGCACGAGGACCTGCGCGAAAACATCGAGGGACACCACGCCGGAAGTACCGACCATCTCCATGGTCACATCGCCCCAAGTGGGGTACGTCTTAGGCCTGGACCAGCTTGGGTCGAGCGTCGCGAACACGCCGTTCCCGAACTCTATGCACAAGGTGCCGCAGTCGTCGATCGGGATGTCGTGCATCCTCGTATCCACCTCAGCATAGACGCGCTTGGCCTCGTCGGCGAGGAACCACCTCAGGAGGTCGGCCACATGGACCGTGTGGTCGAGCACTGCTCCGCCGCCGGACAAGGCGCGGTCGACGAACCAGCCTCCCGGCATTCGTCCGTGGTTGGTGGCACTCACCGCAAGGATCTTTCCGATCCTGCCTTCGTCAATGAGCTGCTTGGCCCTGACCACAGGGGGCGCATGCCGGACGGGAAACGCGGTGCCGAGCTGGACGCCTTTTTCCTGGCACTTGTTCACCATGACCGAGGCGTCCTCCAGCGTGGTCGCTATCGGCTTTTCGCACAGCACGTGCTTGCCAGCCTCGGCGGCAGCAAGGACGTGTTCCTTGTGGCAGGCGTTCTCGGAACACACTATGACGGCGTCGATGTCTGCGGCAAGGAGGTCGTCAATGCTGCGGTAATACGGTGCCTCGAATTCACGCGAGGCTGCCAGCCCGCGCTCCTCCGAGTCATCTGTGATTCCGGCGAGGACCGCGCCGGCGACGGAGCGGGCGGCCCGCGCATAACTGTAAGCGTGCATGTGGGCGAAGCTCACGATCCCGATGCGCACCCCGCTGTGCCTGCAGCCTGTCGCGCGCGTCATGATACGCTCACCACCTTGCCAGTGAGTGCCGAGCGGGTGGCAGCCAGGCTTATCTCGAGCGCGGCCACGGCGTCTTCTGGGAGGACTCGCGGCGTACCCTCCCCACGGACATACGCGAGGAAATCGCGGATCTCGCGAAGGTAGGGCTCCCTGTCTTTCAGGGGGCTTTCGGGAACCGCAACGCCGCCTGGCGTTCCGCCTCCGGTTCCGCTTCCGCTTCCGCCTCCGCGTGGGCCTGCTGAAGTCGCCGCGGTTACGACGGATAGCGGGCGAGCTTTGAGGCTGTCATACTCGATCATCCCCGCGCTCCCGCATACTTCGAACTTGTAAGAGAAC
>JBLNCC010000005.1:0-5529 GCA_050260395.1 Betaproteobacteria bacterium | reverse complement strand
GGCCGTCGCGGAAGGAAGCATACAGCCGACGGGCAGCGATGCAACCATCGGACTCGTCCACCGCGACCACGGACGCTATCCGCTCGCACATCATGCCCGCGCAAACCGCGTCTTCCAGGGCAAACTTCCTGCCTTCGCCGGCGCACACGATCAGGATGTCCTTGCCGAGGGCTACGGCCCGGTCGCACGCCGCGGAGATGTTCCAGAAAGACCCCACGATCACGTCGTCCGCACCCTTCGCGGCCCTTATGGCGCCTGTGCCGTTAGTGGTAGTGATGATTATCTTCTTCCCCGCGACCCGGTCCGCCGTGTACTCAAGTGGCGAGTTCCCGAGGTCGAAGCCTTCGATCTTCTCCCCCTTGCGTTCCCCGCAGAGGAGATAGTCACCTCTCGCATAAGCGCGCGAGATCTCCACGGCCTCCTCGACTGACGTCGTCGGAATGACCTCGTCGCAGCCGTTTGAGATGGCGCACGCGATGGTCGTGCTAGCTCTCAAGACGTCGATGACTATCGCCGTGATCCCGCTAAGGTTCCTTGCTTCGATTTCTTGTGGCACAAGGGCCACGTCGATGCGCACCATCCAGAAATACCTCCCTCTCCCTCTGCCCTCCGGCTTCCCACGCACGTCACCCAGGGAAACCTTCCTGGATCGCCCTGACAAGCTCGTCGACGCGTTCCCGGTCCGGAATCCAGTACAACGGGGAGAACTCACCGGGGAGCGTCTCCGACACGATCTCGGCTCTGGTCCTCACGAAGAACCAAGCGATGGATGCCATGTCTCGCTGAGACATGTCCGTTTTAACATGCTCCGTCAAGATGGCCAGGATCTCGCGTGCCTTGGACAAACTCCGCACGCTCACGGCCTGCCGCGCCACGGCTTTCAGAAGCGTCTGCTGGCGCTTCACCCTGTTGATATCCCCAAGGGCATCCGCACGGAACCTCACATACCCGAGCGCCTGCGCCCCGTCCAGGACCTGCCTACCCTCTTTCAGGTCGACCTTGAGGCCGCCGGCCCTGTCCACATAGTGCATGTCCTTGTCGACATCGATCTCCACCCCTCCCAGCGCGTCGATGATGCGTTGAAACCCCCTGAAATCGACCTCCACGTAACGATCAATCGGCATGCCCAGGAGGTCTTCCACGGTCTTGCGAGTGAGGTCCTGCCCCCCATATGTGTGCGACGCGTTTATCTTGTTCGTACCGTGCCCGGGGATCTGCGCCCTGGTGTCCCTCGGGATTGATACCAAGTATACCCTGTTCACCTTGGGGTTCACTGACGCCAGCATTATCACATCGGCCCTCACAGGGGCGTCTATCGGGTTCCCGTGCTCGTCATAGGTCCTGTCCGTTCCGAGGATAAGCACGTTCACCGGCCGATTGTCAACGCCGAAAGCGGCCTCCGGAGCAAGCCACGACGACAAGAGCACGTATAACGTGACCACGAGCGCAGCAATGGCCACGAGCACAGCGAAGAGCACGCGCCAGAACGTGAAATAGCGAGGTCTTTCTATCGGCTCGAATGGGCTCGGGCCCAGAGGCCCAGCGGCCCCTCCTCCCAGCCCCGGGCCAACCGGACCGATATCGCCGCCTCCCATGCGCTCCACGTCTCAACACCCTCTTCCGTTCGCGTCGAACCGCATCTTCTGTCTAAACCCCGTCATATTCCTGACCGCTCCTGAATAAACATCAATGGGTAGTGTGACCTTCTTTGCCAGGTACTTCCTTTTATCCACACGCTCCACAGGGTTATCCACAGGCCCTCGCGCGGCGCGCGGCCCAGCTGCGCTCCACGCGAACCATCATTTCCGTTCCCCGTCGCCAGCCGCCTTGATGTCACGATTCCAGGTCGAGGTCAGGAATGGCGGGCACGTCGAGCACGCTCCTCTCACCCCTGACGAGCCGGAAGTAACCCGCGCACGCCACCATGGCGGCATTGTCGGTACACAAACCGGGCGACGGGAACACGAGCCGCAGGCCGGCTTCGGACGCCCGGACCGCCATCCTTTCCCTGAGCCTGGAGTTGGCGGCCACGCCACCCGCGAGGGCCACGACCTCGACGCCCTTTGCGAGCGCCGCGCGCATCGTTTTCTCCACAAGCACGTCCACCACGGCCTCCTGGAAACTCGAGGCGACGTCAGCCAAGCCCGTATTCACCTTTCTCACGTGGTTCAGAACGGCGGTCTTGAGCCCGCTGAAGCTGAAGTCATACGATCCCTCCTCCAGGAACGTCCTGGGAAAGCGAACCGCTTCCGGGTCGCCGCTCCGCGCCGCGGCGTCGATCGCGGGACCGCCGGGGTAGCCCAACCCGAGGACCCTCGCGACCTTGTCGAACGCTTCGCCCGCCGCGTCGTCCCGCGTGCGGCCCATTACTTCGTAGCTCCCGTGATCTCGAAGGTACACGAGGTCGGTGTGCCCCCCAGACACCACGAGGCAGACGAAGGGGGGCCTGAGGTCGGGGTGTTCGAGGAAGTTCGCGTATATGTGCGCCTCGATGTGGTTCACCGCAACAAACGGCAGCTGCCGGGCCAGCGCCACGGCTTTCGCCGCCGAGAGCCCGACCAGGACAGCGCCGACAAGCCCGGGACCGCGGGTTGCCGCGACCGCGGTCACGTCGGAAAGGCGAAGACCCGCATCGCCGAGCGCTTGGTCGATGACGGGGATTATCGTCTCCACGTGCCGCCGGGAGGCAACCTCAGGCACAACGCCGCCGAACCGCTTGTGCAAGTCCACCTGGGACGCGACCACGTTCGACAACAAGCGCAGGCCCGAGGCCTCGCACGACCCGTCCGCCCCTAGGACGGCGCACGCTGTCTCGTCACAGCTTGTCTCGAGCCCGAGCACGCAAAACGCCGCCCCGTCAGCGTCGACCATGGTGGTCCCTCACAGGCGTCTCGCGCTGGGGCTGCTCGTTTCTCCACATTATCATGGCGTCCTCGCCGTTGTCATGGTAATAACCAGGCCGTATCCCGGCGCTCACGAACCCCAGCTTTTCGTATAGCTTCTGAGCCCCCAGGTTTGACACCCTCACCTCGAGGGTGATCCTCTTCGCGCCCTTGGACCGGGCATAGTCGATGATGGCCCTCATGAGGCCCTCGCCCACACCCCGGCGCCGGTAATCAGGATGCACCGCGAGGTTGGTGACGTGCCCCTCGTCCAGGATGATCCAGATCCCGACGTACCCTATAACTTCACCGTTGTGTCTGGCCACGAGGTAACATGCCCTGCTGTTCTCGTAGATCTCCGAGAGGAACGCGTTCCGCGACCACGGAGTCGGAAAAGAGGCTTTCTCGATCTTCATAACGCCGTCGAGATCGCTCTGCCGCATCGGGCTGATCTCAAAGTTCAACTCCACCTTACGCACGCCCCCCGCATGACACGGCCCCGCGCCGCGCCGTCTCAGCGCTGGACCTCCCCAGATAAAACGGCTCGACCTCAAAAGCGTTCCTCGCTCGGCCGGAGCTAACCGCGAGCTTTCCCATGGCTGCGATGACGGCGGGACGAGGTCCGACGCACCATTCTGGTCCGAGCGCAAACGTGTCACCAGCATTCTCAAGTATAACCTGCTTATGCGCCTTCGCGCCATCCCCCACAAAGAGGACTTTCGCAGACCTTCCCACAGGGCCCGCGTCAGCGTCCGGGGCGACGGCGGCGCGCAGGCTCTCCACGACCTCGCGAACGCCTTTCGCCTCGTAGTCGCTCAGCCTCTCCGGATACGCGCCGCGCACGCGATAGGTAGCCGTGTACACGATATCGCGCCTGGCCGAGATGAGCGGGCACACCAGCGCTTCGGAAAAAGGGAGGTTGGCTGCGATGGCGTCAAGCGTCACGACGGCGCCAATTGGCAGGTCCAGCGCGTACGCCAGCACTTTTGCCATGGTCACGCCGATCCGCACGCCCGTAAAGGACCCCGGGCCTATTGCCACTGCGACCGCATCCAGCTGAGACACGGTCCATCCCGCCTCCGCCAGGAGTCTCCCGCAGACGGCCGCGACACCCTCGGAGTTCGTCCTCGTGACAAGGGCGCCGTATTCGGCGACAACTTCGTCGTCGGAAACAAGCGCCACGCCCCCAGTGGACGTAGATGTATCAATACCTAGGACCCGCAAGCGCTTTCAACTCCTCAATCATCCGACGAAACCTCTCACCGTGCGGCAAGAACGCGATCTCCCGAGCGCTGGAGCCGCCTTCGCTTCCCGGGGCCCGCCCGCCTTCGCCGGCGTCCGCGGGCACTCTAATGACCACGTCGAGTCTTTCATCGGGCAAGAGCTCCTGGATCCTCTGGGGCCACTCAACGGCCACTGCACCGCGCCCGTAGAGGCACTCCTCAATGCCAACGGTCCCGGCGTCCTCAACCCCTTCCAGCCGGTAGGCGTCGACGTGGTACAAGGGAACCTTTCCAGGGTGCTCGTGAATGATGGTGAACGTGGGGCTCGCAACCCGTCCGCGAACCCCCATTCCCGCCGCCACCCCCTGGACGAACACGGTCTTCCCCGCGCCAAGCTCGCCTTCGAGGCAAACAACGTCGCCCGGGCCGAGAAGCCTTCCCAGAGCCTCGCCGAGCCTCCTTGTGTCATGCGGGCTCGAGGTTTGGAACACCGTCAACAGTCGAACCCCCCGCCGGCCGCGCAAATTCAAGCAGATTATACCACAGGGGCCGGAGGAGAATCCATAACGACCGCAGGGACTAGCGGGGCGAAAGAGCTGTAGTCGTCGTTGACAGCTTTTCCTGGACGTGTATATAATCTCTGTGTAGACTATAGTATATACTGTAGCGCCCGAAGAGCGGAGGGGTTGCGGTGGCCCAGCAGGTCAGGAGGATAATGATCACCCTGCCGGATAGCCTCTTGCAGGAAGTTGACGGGGTCGCGAAGAGGGAGAATCGAAACCGGAGCGAGTTCATCAGGGAAGCAATGCGCTGTTACATCGAGGAAAAGCGCAGGCTGGAACTCCGCGAGAGGCTGAAGGAGGGCTACCGCAAGATGGCGAGCTTGAACTTGGAACTTGCCGCCGAGGCCGCCGCCGCGGAAAACGAAGCCCTTGCCCTCTACGAGGAGGTCCTGGCACGGGGCAATGGAACCGATGGAGCTTAAGCGCGGCGACATCTTCTATGCGGACCTCAACCCCGTCATAGGTTCGGAGCAAGGAGGCACGAGGCCGGTGCTCGTCCTCCAAAACGACATCGGGAATCGCTACAGCCCCACCACGATCGTGGCGGCTATCACATCGCGCATCGACAAGGCGCGTCTCCCCACCCACGTCGAGCTGCCCTCGGCCAGGAGCAAACTGCCTATGGATTCTGTGATCCTCCTGGAGCAGTTGAGGACCATAGACCGCCGAAGGCTCATCGAGAAAGTCTCCCATTTGGATCCTTTGACCATGGACCGGGTCGACCGGGCCCTCGAGATCAGTCTAGGTCTCGCCGGAATATGACCGGGCCCGAGCTAAGTGAGGGTGCGTTAGTCCTTGCCCCATTTCCAGCAGTTGCTGGGTTGCCGGTGTTGCACTCGGGGACGGCGCCCCGAGCGGGGC
>JBLNCC010000004.1:0-10885 GCA_050260395.1 Betaproteobacteria bacterium | reverse complement strand
CGTCCCGTAACCGACAAACCTAGTGCTGAGTCCCGTGAGGGCCTGCGCCTTCGCTGTCGAAAGGTCGCCCATGTAACCGAGATCCTGTCGGGCGGCCCGCGCCCGCTCGCACTGTTCCTGCATGGCGGCGGCGAACCCCGCCTCGTCCACGGTCATGCCGCTTTCTTCCGCTATCTCGCGAGTGAGCTCCGCCGGGAACCCGTACGTATCATAAAGCCTGAACGCGTCCTCGCCGGGGATCTCGCTTCTGCCATCCCTGCGAAGATCCGCGATAAGGCCTTGAAGGATGCTCGTCCCCTGGTCGAGCCTTCCGAGGAACCGCTCCTCCTCGACGGACACGGTCTTTCGTATGTGGTCCCGCCTCTCGACGAGCTCCGGGTACACGTCGCCCATTACCGAAGTTATGACGTCCACCACATCGGCCAGGAACGGCCTCGTGATGCCGAGGAGCCTGCCGTGGCGCACCGCGCGCCTTATGAGCCTCCGCAGCACGTACCCCCTGCCCTCGTTGGCGGGCAGCACCCCGTCGGCTACCAGGAAGGTCACCGCGCGCGCATGATCGGTGATTATCCTGACCGATACATCGCGGTCGAGCCCGGGCTCCCCGTCCCGTCCCATCGCCTTTCCGTAGGCAACCCCGCCAAGTTCGGCGACGGCGCGCGTAATGGGCCCCATGGCGTCGGTATCAAACACCGTGGGCACGCCCTGCATGACGGCGGCCACCCGGTCAAGCCCCATGCCGGTGTCTATGCCCTTGCGTTCGAGAGGGATATAGTTGCCTGCCTCGTCGTGATGGAACTGTATGAACACCAGGTTCCATATCTCCATGAACCTGTCGCAATCGCAGCCTAACTCGCATTCGGGCCTCCCGCAGCCGAACCTCTCGCCGCGGTCGACGTGGATCTCGGAGCATGGCCCGCACGGACCGACGCCGATCTCCCAGAAATTGTCTTTCTTGCCGAAGCGTTTTATGCGCTCGGCAGGCACCCCCACGTCTTTGTTCCAGATCTCGAACGCCTCGTCATCATCCAGGTATATCGTCACCCAGAGTCTGTCTTCAGGAAGGCCCAAGTGCTCTGTGACGAACTCCCACGCCCACGGGATCGCCTGCTTCTTGAAGTAGTCCCCGAACGAGAAGTTGCCCAGCATCTCGAAAAACGTGAGGTGCCGGGCGGTCTTGCCAACGTTGTCGATGTCGAGGGTGCGGACGCATTTCTGACACGTAGTCACCCTGGGTGACTCCGGCCTGGCGGTGCCGAGGAAATAGGGTTTGAAAGGCACCATGCCCGCCCCCGTAAGGAGAAGGGTAGGATCGTTGGTGGGTATGAGAGAAGCACTCGGCAAGGGTTTGTGCCCTTTGCCAACAAAGAAGTCCCTGAACATGTCGCGTATCTCGCGGGTGTCAAGGGCCCGTATGCCTCGTTCAGCCTGCAAAGCATGCATCCTCCCACGTCCGAGTTACCTTTATCATAGCGAATCGCGCCGGGGGTGTCAACGCGAACACCGCCCGTCCTCACGCCGTTCCCCGTTCCCGCCGGCCGCGCGGGCGGCCGCCATGGGACACGCCCGGAAGTCCGGACGCGCGCCCGCGCTCCCTGGCTTCCTCGCTTTGCACGTGCGCTATGTGAGGACGCGTTAGTCCTTGCCCCATTTCCAGTACTTGCCGGGTTGCCGGTGTTGCACTCAGGGACGGAGCCCCAAGCGGGGCGAGCTTCGCCAGAATCCGGCGCGTCTGGCCAGTGGCTGGATTTTGACACCCTCGTGCAATCACCGGCAACCTCTCCCAAGAGTCGGGAGCATTTCTGCACCCCCACTTAGGTGTGGTCCCGGCGCGGTCAAGGCACGAGCTTCGCGTGCAGGTATCTAAGGACTACTTTGATCATGGCCGCCACCGGCACGGCAAGCAGGATCCCAATGAGCCCGAAAAGGTGGCCTCCCGCAAGGATCGCGAAGATCACGGCAACCGGGTGCAGGCCGACCTGTTCGCCGAGGATGTTCGGCCCTACGACGGCGCTCTCAAACTGGTTGACGACCACAAATAGCAAGATGACGTACAACACGAGCACCGGCGATTTCAGGAAAGCGAGAATGGCCGCGGGGACCGCTCCTATGATCGGACCGAAATACGGCACGACATTGAAGATCCCGGCCACAAGCCCGATGACGAGGGCGAAGTCCACGCCGATGATGGACAGGCCCGCGAAGATCAGCACCCCGACCACCGCCGACACGAGGAATTGTCCCCTGATGAACGAGCCCAAAGCGTGGTCCATCTCGATGAGCAGGCCCACCACCTCGCTGCGCCACCGGGAGGGTATCCACGACAAGAGCCACATCTTGATCTCGGGGAAATCCATGGTAAAGTAGAATGCCAGCACGGGCACGAGGAGAAGCATGGTCATCTTCGGAAGGAGTTCCGGAACGGCCCCCACCGTGCGCCGCACGAGATCTGCGAGCGCCGTTTCCGCTCTGCGGATCCCATCGTCCACGGCGCCTTTCAAGGGCTCTGGTATGTTGAACCTGTTGAGCCTCGCATAGAACGCCACGAGCCTGCTCTGGATCTCCTGCGCCTGCTGGGGAAGGACTTCAGCAAGCGTCTCGAGCTGCGAAAACAGCCTAGGGAACAAGTACACTCCCAAAAGTGCGATTAGAAGCGTGAATCCGACGTACACGACAAGCGTGCCGGCGCCCCTGGGAGCTCCTCGCTTTTCGAGGTAGGTGACTAGCGGGTTCAAC
The DNA here is from genome assembly GCA_050260395.1 of Betaproteobacteria bacterium. Taxonomy (GTDB): domain Bacteria; phylum Bacillota; class SHA-98; order UBA4971; family UBA4971; genus UBA6256. Next base: position 8,149 of record JBLNCC010000004.1, on the reverse strand, counting down.
AGATACGAGAGGCCGAGGGCTAGCAGAAACGGCGTGAGTATGGCTCTCACCCGGAAGAGGAAGAGCGCGGCCCCTAAAACAACGAGAATGTGTAGAAACCACGGGAAGATCCGGAGCACTCTCTCGCGCCGAGAGCGGATGGGGTTTTCGTCAGCGTCGATCTCACCCATGCACGAGGCTCATCCTTCTCATCCAGCGCCCGCTTCACGTCACGCGCCTGTTTGCCGCCCGCTGCCCCCTCCGCTCGGCTTGCCACCCCGGCCTCGCCTCGCCCGCTCGCCACCTGGGGGTTTACGGCCCGGGGCGCGCTCGGGCGCCCCGGCGCCTCGCTAATCCGCTTTGCCCAGCCGCAGGCGCCTGCCGGCGGCGCGAGTCTTTTCACCGGCGTTCACGATGCTCCTGCCGACCTGTGTGACCATCCGCCCGGCCGCCTTGGTCACCATCGCGCGAGCGGAGCGGGCCGCGCGCGTTTCGTCTGACACGTCCCCCAGGAGCGTCCTGGCGCGCGCCCGGCGTGACTTGAAGTAGAAATACGCCCCGATCGCAGCGCCAGCGGCGCCTCCGGCTATGATCGATCTCCAGAGTCTCCTCATATCTGGCGCCTCCCTTTCAGGAGGTTAGTATGCCCACGGCACGAAAGAAAAATGGCCCCTTGCATTGGCGCCAGCGCCAGAGAAGGGCGCGCCCCGGAGTACAGCTATGCTGCCCTTGGCCGGGGCTTTCCGTTCAGCGTTCGCAGCGCAGGCTTTTCGAGATGATGCCGCCTCCGACCACGACGTCCCCGTCGTAGAACACCACGGACTGCCCGGGCGTCACGGCCCTCTGCGGGGTCGCGAACCTCACCTCGACCTCGCCCGGCCCGGAGCCCGTCGCGGCGCCCCCGCGGGTTCGGTATTCACCAGGCCGCGCGGCCAGGGGCGTGACCGTCGCAAGCACCGCCGGCGTGCGGTACCTGATCTTGGCTTCGACCTCCATGGGTCGCTCGAGCCGGTCGAAAGGTATCCAATTGAGCTCGGAAGCAACGAGCCCCTCCGCCATCAGGTCGCGCGCGTGGCCGACTATCACGGCGTTCTTGCTTGGGTCGATGTCGACGACATAGAGCGGCTCTGCCGACGCGATCCCCAGTCCTTTTCGTTGTCCTATCGTGAAAAACGCGATTCCCTCGTGCTCGCCGAGGACGTTCCCCTCGACGTCGAGGATGGGCCCGGGGTCTCGAGCCTCGGGCACGTACTCGCACAGGAATCTCCTGTAGTCGTCATCCGGTATGAAGCATATCTCCTGGCTCTCGCGCTTTTCAGCGACGGGAAGCCCGAGCGACGCCGCTATCCGACGGATCTCATCCTTCCTGAAATCACCTACGGGAAAGAGCGTGTGGGCAAGCTCGTCCTGGGTCATCGAGTAAAGGACGTACGTTTGGTCTTTTCGGGCGTCCTTTCCCGTGAGAAGCAAATACCGTCCGGTCTCGCGGTCGGGGCAGATCCGCGCGTAGTGGCCAGTGGCAATGAACGAGGCCCCTATCTCCCTGGCCTTGTGCAACAAGTGCCCGAACTTGATCCGCCGGTTGCACCTTATGCACGGGTTGGGCGTGCGGCCGGACACGTACTCGCGGGCGAAGTAGGATATGACCTCTTCCTCGAACCTCTCCTCAAAGTTGAGCACGTAGTACGGAATGCCGAGGATCGACGCGACGCGACGCGCATCCTCCACCGCGGCGATCGAACAGCAACCGCCCTCGCGGTCGCCTACGGGGAACGCCCTTGGCCATATCTGCATGGTCGCACCTATGACTTCGAAGCCTCTTTCTTTGAGCAGGGCCGCGGCAACCGAGCTATCCACCCCACCACTCATCGCCACGAGAACGCGCCGGGGCGCGGTCGCCGCCTCAAAACCGTCACCACTCATCAAGCCTCGCCTACTGCCATCTCATCTCCGTCGCCAGGGGCCGCCGGGCCCGGCGCGCGCTTTCTCGCGAGGTAGTCCTCGATAGCCTTGTGAAGCGCGTCCGCCGCCAGGTTCGAACAGTGCATCTTGTTGGCGGGAAGCCCGTCGAGGGCCTCCGCCACAGCCTTGTTGGATATCTCCATGGCCTCCTCGAGCGTCTTGCCCTTGACGAGCTCCGTGACCATGCTGCTCGTGGCGATGGCCGCACCGCAGCCGAACGTCTTGAACTTCGCGTCGACTATCCTATTGCCCTCAACCTTTATCGACAGTTTCATAACATCCCCACAAATGGGATTGCCGACCATCCCGACGCCGTCGGGGTTCTCTACCTCACCAACGTTCCTCGGGTTCGTGAAATGATCCATTACTTTCTGGGAGTACACGTGCTCCATCTCCTCTCCTCTCCGCTTCACAACAGATCCACACTGAATGCGGTCGAAATGCTACCTCCGTTCCGCGAGAGGCTCCGGCGCCCCCTCGCACTTGGCACAGGAGGTCCCACCCGGGCTCGCCTCAGCGCCGAACGGCGACATAGCCCTCAGCTTCGCGACTATGCCCGGGAGATGTTCCAGCACGTAATCGACGTCTTCTTCGGTGTTGTAACGTCCGAGCGTCAGCCTGAGCGAGCCATGGGCCACTTCATGCGGGATCCCCATCGCGAGCAGCACGTGGGACGGCTCAAGCGACCCCGAAGTGCACGCGGACCCGCTCGATGCGCACACGCCCAGCATGTCGAGGTTCAGAAGGAGCGACTCGCCTTCTATGAACTCGAAGCAGAAACTGGCGTTGCCCGGCAGCCGACGCGTGGGGTGGCCGTTCAGCCTGACGTGACTGATGCGATCCATGACGCCTCTGATGAGGCGGTCGCGCAACTGGGAGACACGACCCGCCTCGCCTTCCATCTCGGACACCGCAAGCTCGAGGGCTCTCGCAAGGCCGACGATGCCCGCCACGTTCTCGGTGCCGGCCCTCCTGTTCCGCTCCTGGCCGCCCCCGTCGAGGTATCTCTCCATGCGCACCCCTCGGCGCACGTAGAGCGCGCCGATCCCCTTGGGCCCGTAGAATTTATGTGCCGAGAGCGACAGAAGGTCTACGCCAAGACGGTTCACGTCGATGGGTATGTGCCCGGCGGTTTGGACAGCGTCTGTATGGAAGTAGACACCATGCTCTTTCGCAATCCTCGCGATCTCCTCGATCGGCTCGATCGTGCCCACCTCGTTGTTGGCATGCATTATGGAGATGAGAATCGTCTTGTCTGTTATAGCCGCCTCCACGTCGGACGGGTCGACCATGCCGTACGAATCCACGGGAATGTACGTCACCCGGAATCCGCGTTTCTCCAAGCGCTTCGCGCTATCGAGGACAGCATGGTGTTCTATGGCCGAGGTTATGATGTGGTCGCCCCTGTCGCGGTTCGCGAACGCGACCCCCTTTATCGCGGCGTTGTCTGCCTCAGTGCCGCTGCCCGTGAATATGATCTCCCCTGAGTCCGCTCCAAGGATCCTCGCGACCATGTCGCGCGCCTCGTCCAGGGCCGCTCTCGCCTCCCGGCCTATGCCGTATATGCTTGATGGGTTGCCGTACTTGCCTCCAAGATACGGCAGCATGGCCTCGACCACTTCCTGGCGTGGCTTTGTTGTGGCCGCGTTGTCCAAATACACTGTGCTCATGTCATATCATCTCCTGCTCGCAAGAGACTCAAGATTCGAAGCCGCTCGCGTCCGCCTCCGCTTAACCCAAGTGACCCAGGCGGCGTACGCTGCATCTGTTGCCCTCATCTATAGTGTTGCCACACTGACCGCCGCTTACCTGTCCGCCGGAGGCCCAGAGTTCTTGCCCGCCGCACCGGCCGCCGCTGCGTCAATGAGCCCCCGAGCGCACCCCGCCGCGGCCCCACAAGAGCCGCACGAGTCGCTCGTCAAAAACGTGGTCTCGTCGCATAGGTCTTTCAGGCTGATGGAGTCGAGCACCCGGTTGATGCAATCTTTGAGCTTCTTCCACACCAGGCGCATCGTGCATTCGTCAGCCCGTTGGCACGCTTCGACCGGATCGCCATCCCCAACACATTCCGCGGGGTCAATGGGCCCCTCGAGCACCCTGACTATGTCGCCGATGGTGATGTCCGCCGGGCGCCTCGCAAGCTCGTAGCCACCTTGTGCCCCCCTCGAGCTTGTCACGAGGCCGGCACGCCGCAGGCCCGCCATGAGCTGTTCGAGGTAATGCTCTGACACCATCTGCCGCTCGGCGATACCCTTGAGCGGGACCGGACCTTCCCCGTAATGAAGGGCCAGATCGTACATCGCCCGTACTCCGTACCTCCCCCGGGTGGATAGCCTCACGAAGCTCACCTGCCTTTGCCCGGCCGCCACCGGCGCCATGAATTCCGACTAAACCCGTTGGGATTCCGGCAACACTATACCACGGCCGATCAGCCTTGTCAACGCCGCGGCCTCGCCTCGTCCTACGTTGTCCGGCCTGCCTCGACGTATGCCTTACGTTTCGTTTCTAAGTGAGGGTGCAGAAATGCTTCTGACTTTTGGGAGGGGTTGCCGGTGATTGCACGAGGGGTGTCAAAACCCGGCCATCTGCCCGACGGGCCGGGTTTTGTCAAGGCGCCCCGCTTGGGGTGCCGTCCCCGAGTGCAACACCGGCAACCCGGCACCTACTGGAAATGGGGCAGGGACTAACGCACCCTCACTTAGCGATCGGGGCGGGGGCCTTCGCACGCTTTCCTCCATTTGGCGAGACGCTCGGAGATATGTCTCTCGTAACCGTTCGGCGACGGCTCGTAATATACCCTCCCGACAAGCTCGTCGGGAAGGTACTGTTGCTGCACGAAGTGGCCTGGGAAATCGTGAGGATACTTGTACCCGACCCCATGACCGAGCCGAGCCGCACCCTTGTAGGAGGCGTCGCGGAGATGCACCGGCACACGGCCTTGTCGTTCCTTCTCCACGTCCCCCATGGCGCGTCCGATGGCAACGCATGCCGAGTTGCTCTTCGGCGCTGTGGCAACATATATGGCCGCCTGGGCCAGCGGCAGCTTCGCCTCGGGCCAGCCAACGAACTTCACGGCCCAAGCCGCAGCACACGCCACGAGAAGCGCGTGGGGGTCCGCGCACCCCACGTCCTCAGCCGCCTGGACCACGATCCGCCTCGCTATGAATTCGGGATCCTCGCCCGCCGCGACCATTCTGGCAAGCCAGTAGACTGCGGCGTCTGGATCCGACCCCCTCATGCTCTTAATGAACGCCGATATCGTGTCGTAATGCGCATCTCCGTCGTGGTCGTACACGAGCGCGCGGCGCTGAATGGAATCCTCCGCCACCTCCAAAGTGACGTGTCGAACCCCCCGTGAGTCGGGCGGTGTGGTGAGCACGGCGAGCTCGATGGCGTTCAACGCAGACCTAGCATCCCCGTTAGCCATCCTCACGATGTGGTCGAAGGCCTCGCTGTCCACTTCCACGGAAAAGCCTCCGAGCCCTCGCTCGCAGTCCTCAAGAGCCCGGCGAAGGATGATGGCGATCTCCTCGTCAGTAAGCGGTTCCAGACGGAATACCCGAGACCGGGACACGAGAGGCGCGTTAACTTCGAAGAACGGGTTCTCGGTGGTTGCCCCGATGAAGACGACTGTGCCGTTTTCCACGGCAGGCAGAAGCGCGTCCTGCTGCGAGCGGTTGAACCTGTGGACCTCGTCGATGAAAAGGATGGTCCTCTGCCCGTGCAGGCCGAGCCTTTCCTCTGCCTCCGCGATCACCCGCCTCAAGTCGGCCACCCCTGCTGTAACCGCGTTGATCTGTTCGAAATGGGACCTCGTCATTCCCGCGATGACCATCGCGAGCGTAGTCTTGCCGGTCCCCGGCGGCCCGTAAAGGATCATCGACGTAAGGCGGTCGGCTTCGATGGCCCGCCGCAGCAGCTTGCCCGGGCCTACCATGTGTTCCTGCCCGACGAACTCGTCAAGGGTTCTCGGTCGCATGCGCGCGGCAAGAGGCGCGTCGCGTCTCAACGTTTCCTCCGCTTGGCGACTGAACATGTCGGTGTCCACGTTTCCGTCCACCTCCACGCGCTCGATTGGTTGCAATCTTTTATGGCGATCCTCTTCGACGTTCATTCGATCGCGACTCGAAGGTTTGATGAGAGGGCGAAAGGCAAAAAAAAGAAGACCCCACCGTGCCGTCTTACCGGTAACATCTCATATCCCTGCGCCCTGCAGGTGGGTGCCCTCCCGGATGTTTTACGTGTCCGTGTAACGCGGCGTACGCGCCGCACCCGGAGGCCGGGCTCCCTTTCATATGGTGTTGGAACAGAAGTTACCAGCACCACATCGCACACGGTAGGGTCTTTCGTTCTGCGCTTGCGTACCACGGCTGCGCCAAAGCAATAATACCACAGCGCCAGGGAGATTTCAAGATTCCTCGCCGTCGCATGCGGCATCCATTCTTTGCCCGTCGACCACCTCTATGTGCAGCTCGTCGAGCTGCTCCCTGGAGATAGGCCCTGGCGCTCCCGTCATGGGGCACACGGCCCGCTGCGTCTTCGGAAACGCGATCACGTCGCGGATGGTCTTGCGTCCTGCAAGGAGCATCACCACCCTGTCGAACCCCAGCGCGATGCCGCCGTGCGGCGGGGCCCCGTACTCGAACGCCTCCAGGAGGAACCCGAACTTATCTTGGGCATCCTCGGGCCCGAGCCCCAGTGCCCGGAAGACCCTCTCCTGAACATCGCGCCGATGCAGCCTGATGCTTCCGCTCCCGAGCTCCACGCCGTTCATGACGAGATCATACATGTTGGCGCGAACGGCAAGAGGGTCTGTTTCCAACAGGTCGATGTCGTCGTCGAGAGGAGCCGTGAACGGGTGGTGCACCGCTACGATCCTGTCTTCCTCCTCGCTGAACTCCAAAAGCGGAAAATCTACGACCCACACAAACGCCATCGTGTTCTCGGGAATGAGCCCGAGCTTCGACCCTAAGTGCAGGCGCAGCCTGCCTAGAGCGTTTTGCACCGTGGGACCCGGACCGGCCGAGATCAGGACGAGGTCTCCCTCGCCAGCGCGCGTCGCCTGGACGATCTGGGAAAGCTCACCTTCCGAAAGGAACTTGCGGACCGCAGACCGAAACTCGAGCCCGCCTTCGGGCGCCCGTGACACGCCGATAGACACCAGCCCCTGCGCCCCGAAACCCTTCGCTATCTCCTCGAGCTCCGAGACCTCCCGGCGCGAGAATCCGCCACATCCGGGCGCCACTATGGCAGCTACCTTGCCGCCGGTCGCCACTGCCTCCCGGAAGACCCTGAAGCCGGAACCCTCAACCGCCTTGCTGATGTCGTGCAGCTCCATCCCGAACCTCGTGTCCGGCTTGTCCGACCCATACCTCTCCATCGCTTCAGCGTACGACAGCCGCGGGAAGGGCGTGCTTACGCGCACCCCCAATGTCTCCTCGATGCACGCCGCCATCATGTCTTCGGTGAGGCTCAGCACGTCATCGCGATCCACGAAGGACATCTCTATATCTATTTGCGTAAACTCGGGCTGCCGGTCGGCTCGAAGGTCCTCGTCCCGAAAACACCGGGCGATCTGGAAGTACCGGTCGAAGCCGGCCACCATTAGAAGCTGCTTGAAGAGCTGCGGCGATTGCGGAAGGGCATAAAACTTCCCCGGATTGAGGCGGCTGGGCACCACGTAGTCGCGCGCTCCTTCAGGCGTGCTCTTGATGAACATCGGCGTCTCGACCTCGATGAACCCCCGGGAATCCAGGAACCTCCGCACGGCCATGGTGAGCTTGTGCCGGAAAATGAGATTACGCTGCATATCGGGCCTTCGAAGGTCGAGATACCTGTACCGGAGTCTGAGGAGCTCGTCCGCCTCAAGCCCTTCCGTGATGTAGAACGGCGGGGTCTTCGACTTAGAAAGGACCTCAACGCCTTCGGCCACGACATCGATGGTGCCTGTGGCAATGGACGGGTTCTCGGTCCCGGACGGCCGCCTCTCGACCACACCGCGAACCAAGACCACGTCTTCGCTCCCCAGTTTCTCCGCCGTGCCGTGTGCCTCAGGTGCGACCTTGGGATTGAACACGACCTGCACGATCCCGGAACGATCCCGAAGATCGATGAACACCAGGCCCCCAAGGTCCCTGCGTTTTGCAACCCAACCGGCCAACGTAACCTTCGACCCAACGATAGCCTCGGAAAGGTCCCATGCCATGTG
>JBLNCC010000003.1:0-14399 GCA_050260395.1 Betaproteobacteria bacterium | reverse complement strand
CGCCTCGCGCTCCGCCCGGCGCAAGCCGTCTAGGTGGGGGTGCAGAAATGCTCCCTACTTTTGAGAGGGGTTGCCGGTGATCGCACGAGGGGTGTCAGAATCCGGCCACTGGCCTTATGGGCCGGATTTTGCCAAGGCGCCCCGCTTGGGGCGCCGACCCCCAGTGAAACACCGGCAACCCGGCAACTACTGGAAATGGGGCAAGGACTAACGCATCCCCACATAGAGCGAGGGCTCCTTACACCCGTCATCTACGGCTTTCCCCGCCGAGCCGTCTCGTGCGTGCTCAATGCGCAAATCTCAGAGGTGTTTTTGAACCTTGAGAGGAGGTCCGCCGCACGGCGCCACTCTTGACGGGGCCACCCGTATTCCTCGCGTGCTCCTGGTTCCGTTGTTGAGGAGGAGGATGCTCTCGTTTTGGTAAGAATGCCTGCGACCCCGGGGGGAATCCGCCCGGGACGGAGGACGCTGCGTAAGCGTCCTGAGGCGGCCGACGGAAGCGTGCGGGGAGGTGGCGAGGTTGACGTCAGGGCTCCGGGACATAGCTTTGGTGGCGTTCTGGTTCGTGGCGGCGTGGTGGGGCTTGTGGGCCATCGTTGCGCTCATAGCGAGGGTGCGGCTGCTTTTCGCATTCATGCTCCTGTTGGGCGTGGTCTGGGGCTTGCTTGCGTTCAGCGTGGCAGGGTCGGCCCTATCGTTTCTCTTGATCATCCTTCCGATCCTGGTCCTTCCGAGAATGCCCAGGATCATCCCTGAGTATCAGCGCGGCGTGCTTTTCAGGTTCGGGCGGCTCTCAGGCGTGCTGCGCCCCGGTCTCAACGTCATCTTTCCGTTCGGCATCGACAAGCTGTGGATGGTGGACCTGCGCACGTTCACCATCGACGTTCCTAAACAGGAGATCATAACCCGCGACAACGTCCCTGTTATCGTGGACGCGGTCGTTTACTTCAACGTATACGAGCCGACCCTCGCTGTAACCAAGGTCGCCAACTACGTTCAGAGCACCACACTTCTTGGTCAAGCCATCCTGCGCTCCGTTCTCGGGCAACACGAACTTGATGATATGCTTGCGAAGCGTGAGCAGTTGAATGAGGAACTCAGGTCCCTGCTGGACCAAGCCACGCACCCATGGGGCGTGAAAGTATCGGCCGTCGAAATGAAGGCGGTCGAGCTTCCCGAAAGCATGAAGCGGGCCATGGCGAAACAGGCGGAAGCCGAGCGGGAGCGCAGAGCGAAGGTGATATCAGCGGACGGCGAGTTTGAGGCCGCCGAGAAGCTGGGCCAAGCGGCCATCGTCATCGCGAGCGAACCCACGGCGCTTCAGCTCAGGTACTTGCAGACCCTGACGGAGATCGCGATAGAGAAGAACTCCACAATTCTCTTCCCCTTGCCAATCGAGATCTTGAGGTGCTTCGGCGCTCGGCCTGAGACACCGACCTGCGATCAACGCGGCCACGGGGGCGCGTCGTAACGCAGACTCTGGCTCGTCGTTCCGGGAGCGAGCCCTCGCAGACCCGCGTGACCACTTGGACGAAACAGGCACGACTGGTGATGGCTGGCCGATCCGGACAACATGAGGAAACCGCCCCGAGCTTGACTGTATACGAGGTACGGGCCGGACATATAATAGTCGGGGAAGGGGCGTGATCCTGATGGAGCTCATTGCCATTGGGGTCCAGGATCACACGAACGTCGTCCGGGACCGGCTTAGCGCCAAAGTCCGGATGCTGTGTGAGAAGGGAATTGAGGTTTCCATGACCGAGAGGTCCGCGGGACCTCTCACATTTCTGTGCTTCCATTTGCGCGATACGGGCCGAGGCATACCGACCGGGCAGCGCGACCTAGTGCGCTATCACGTGGCGAGCGTCCTCGCGGACATGATCGTCAATGAGTTCGCAAAGGGGCTGGTGGCCAGGATCGTCCGCGAGCGCTACCCTTACTTCGACGACGCTGAACAAGAGAAGGTCGCCGTGTGCGCGACGGCGGCCCTTGCCCGGCACGACGCCGAGAGAACCGGAGGCGCAGGCGCCGAACGGGATCGGGACGACGAGTCGCGGTGCTTCATGCGGCGAAGGAACGATGTGCTCTTCAAGGTCCTGGACTATCTTGAGAGCGCTAGCTGTCTGGTCCTAGATGGGTTTATCCGCTTCAGGCTGAAGGACTTCGTCGACGAGCTGCGCGAAGCCACGGATGCGGCGGTCGACGATTACATGATAGAGCGGGAGTACAACGAGTTCATCCGGCTTCTCAAGTACTTCGTGGACATCCAAGAGCCCAAGATCGACGAGGTACATGTGGTCGTGCGCGCCGGGGGCCTTTTCAGGCTGCTCGACAGCCAAGGGAAGGTTGTGGATAACGATTACCTTGAGGGCCTCACGCCCGAGCTCATCGAGACCGACGTGGACTACGAGGACCTCCTCATGAGCGCCCTCATAAGCGTGTCCCCCAGAAGGATCGTTCTTCACTTTGGAAGAGGGGAAGGCGTCGGAGACACAGTCCGGAAGGTATTCGAAGGCCGTGTATCGGTATGTCCTGGCTGTCGCCTTTGCGAGGCTTACCGTGCCAAGGCGCACGTTCCAGTGGGCACCCGCACTGACCAGAGCTAGGACGGCTGGTGATGAGGCTTCGCGGCGCTCCGAGCAGAACAGGCGTAAGTGTGGAGGCGTCGGCTTGGCGCAAAAACCCGTCCTTGACAGGCAAGAGGGGCCTGTCTATAATGGCAGTAACAAGGGCGCTGTTTGTGAAAAGGCGATGAGAAGGACGAGTACGCGCCACAGCCGATAGAGAGCGGGGGCCGGCGGCTGGAAGCCTCCGCCGGAAGCAGGGCGCCGAAAACCACCTTTGAGCTTCGCGGTGAAAGCGCGCAGCCTGGCGCAACGCGAGTAGCCGGTGACGGTTGCACCCGTTAACGTGCTTGACGAGAGGGCGCTGTTGGCTATCCCACGCGAGGGGTGGAGCCGGACCCGCCGGCTGGCGGGCCGTTCCCTCAAGTGGGGAGTTGTAGCAACTGCGCCAATCAGGGTGGAACCGCGGGCCTGCCCCCGTCCCTGGGTGATCCCAGGGACGGGGGTTGGTTTTTCGTTAGCTTCATTCACGGTTAACGTAAGGAAAGGCTGAGGTGACGAAGAAATGGCTCAACCGACCTCCAGTATGGCTCGCGCGGAAGCAGAGAGCGACGCAAAGGAGAAGGGTGCAGACGCAAAGGTATCGGTGAACCTTGATAGCGACGAGGGCCGCGAGATCTTGCGGCACTCCACCGCGCACGTGCTGGCCCAGGCGGTGAAACGTCTCTTTCCCGAAGTGAAGCTAGCCATAGGGCCAGCGATCGAGAACGGGTTCTACTACGACTTCGATAAGCCAGAACCTTTCACCCTCGATGACCTCGGCCGCATCGAGCAAGAGATGCGAAACATCGTGTCCGAGAATCTGCCGATAGTCCGAGAGGAGATCTCGAGGGACGATGCGGTGGCGCTCTTTTGCAAGATGGACGAGCCATACAAGCTCGAGCTCATCGAGGATCTTCCGCAGGACGAGGTAGTCAGCGTGTACCGGCAGGGCGAATTCGTGGATCTCTGCCGCGGGCCTCATCTAGCCTCCACCGGCGAGCTCAGGGCGTTCAAGCTGCTAAGCGTGGCGGGGGCGTACTGGCGCGGCGACGAAAAGCGCAAGATGCTGCAGCGCATTTACGGGACAGCGTTTCCGACCGAGGCCGGGCTTCAGGCATACCTTCACGTGCTTGAGGAGGCCGAAAGGCGCGACCACCGCAAGCTCGGTAAGGAGCTCGACCTCTTCAGCCTCCACGAAGAGGCCGGTGCTGGCCTTGTTTATTGGCATCCCAAAGGTGCCATGGTTCGCAAGGTGATCGAGGATTTCTGGCGTGAGGAACACCTGAAGCGCGGCTACCAGCTTGTGTACTCACCTCACATCGCTCGACGCGACCTTTGGGAGATATCCGGCCACTGGGGCTGGTACCGCGAGAATATGTACTCCCCCATCGACATAGATGGCGTGGAATACCTCCTGAAGCCCATGAACTGCCCGTTCCATATTCTCATGTACAAGACGCGGACCCGCTCCTACCGCGATCTGCCCATCAGGTGGGCGGAGCTTGGCACCGTGTACCGGTACGAGCGTAGCGGCGTCCTACACGGCTTGCTGCGGGTGCGGGGGTTCACCCAAGACGACGCGCACCTCTTCATGCGTCCCGACCAGCTCGAGGACGAGCTTGTGGGCGTGCTGGACCTCGTGGAGTTCATGATGAGATCCTTCGGGTACAAGGACTACGACATGGAGCTCTCCGTGCGTGACCCCGCCAACAAGGAGAAGTACGTTGGGTCTGACGAGGTGTGGAACATGGCCGAGGGCGCGCTCGTTGCCGCACTCGACCGGAAGGGGCTTCCTTACGCCAGGATGGAGGGCGAGGCCAAGTTCTACGGCCCCGCCATAGACGTGAAAGTGAAAGACGCGCTCGGCCGGGGCTGGCAGGGTCCTACGATTCAGGTTGACTTCAACTTGCCGGAGAGATTCGACTTGGAGTACATCGGCGAGGATAACTCCCCGCACCGTCCCGTCATGATTCATCGCACCGTTCTGGGGTCCATGGAGCGGTTCGTTGCCGGGCTGGTGGAGCACTATGCGGGAGCGTTCCCGGTGTGGCTTGCGCCCGTTCAAGTGCGGCTCATTCCTATAGCTGACCGGCACGTGGACTACGCGCGGAAGGTCGCTTCCGAGCTCGTGGAGGCGAAGCTCCGGGTCGAGGTGGACGACCGCGGCGAGAAGATGGGGTACAAGATCCGTGAAGCCCAGGTTGAGAAGGTGCCTTACATGTTGGTAGCGGGCGACAGGGAGGCGGAACAGGGAACGGTGTCGGTGCGCTCGCGTGGCGAGGGCGATCTCGGCCCCATGTCGCTGGCGGATTTCAAAGCCAGGGTCTTGCGGGAGATCGAGGCGAAGGTCTGAAGCCCGCCGAATCCGCGATTGACGGTGCTCGCTTGTTGTGCTATACTCAAAGGCGCTATGGTCAGCCAGGGTGCACGGCCGGAGCGCCGCGTTCCGCGTCACGGGCGCCCTGTCCCGCGGGCGAGCTGGCTGCGGCCGCGAAGCGGGGCGGCAAAGTGAATAGTTTGCGCGTGTCAAGTAGAAGCCGTCTGCTTCTCACCTTGCGGCGCCTGCCCACTCCCCGTGATTGACTTAGGTAGGCGAGGGGCGCGAAACCTGGGCTGCCAGCAAGGTCAAGGGTTGATGTGGTTTGCGCCCTGGTGACGAGACGGGTGCAGGCTGCGTTACGGTGTGGGTGTTATGCATTGGGCGGGCGGCATGCCCGCCTTTCGCGTACCGCGGGCGTTCCCTCGCCCACGATCGGGTATCCTTATGGCGGCGGTCAGGGCGGTAGCGTCGGCCGGTCCCTGAGGCTTGTGGTATGTTGCGGGGTATCTACAGCCGGGATCGCCGTGCGCCACGGCGAGGTCGTCGAGGTGGTGCGGGCTTTGGCAATCCGCAGGAGTCCCACACAGCATCGCACGGCCTTGCGCGAAGCTTTCCGGGCGCGGAAACGCGGAAACGGGGGAATGGCCGCGCTCTGCGCGAGTTAACAACTTGGGGGTGAGGCACAATCGCCAAAGACTTGAGGGTGAACGAGGCGATCCGGGCCCGAGAGATCAGACTCATCGATGAAAACGGCGAGCAGCTCGGGATCATGGTGGTCAGGGAAGGCCTCCGGATCGCAGCGGAGAAGGGCCTTGACCTTGTTGAGGTCGCGCCCAACGCCAAGCCGCCCGTGTGCCGGCTGCTCGATTACGGAAAGTACAAGTACGAGCAGGCGAAGCGCGATAGAGAGGCGCGGAAGAAACAGCGGATCATGGACATCAAGGAAGTCAGGATGACCCCCAAGATCGAGGGCCACGATTTCCAGGTGAAGGTGAGGAACGCTCAAAAGTTTCTTCAGGACGGGGACAAGGTCAAGGCAACCGTGAGGTTTCGTGGCCGCGAGATCGTTCACGCCGACATCGGCCGTGCGTTGCTCTTGGACCTCGCCGAAGAGGTCAAAGATTACGGGGTCATCGAGCGAGAGCCCAGGGTTGAAGGCAAGCACATGATCATGGTGCTCGCCCCGAAACAGGCCGGATGAACCGTGCGCGAAGCGCGTAAATCGTAGATCCAGAAGGCAGCACCTCGCCCTCGTGTGATGTGCGCCTTGAAAAGGAGAGACTTGAAGTGCCCAAGGTTAGGACTCACAAAGGAGCCGCCAAGAGGTTCAGGGTTACGGGTTCCGGGAAGATCATGAGAGACAAGGCTTACGGCGGACATAATACTGGCAAGAAATCAGGCAAGGTCAAGAGGTCCTTGAGGGAACCCGCTGTGCTTGCGCCTGGGGATGCGGCGAGGGTGAAAAGGCTTCTGCGCCACGCATAAAGACGCGTCGCAAGGTAGGTAAACGGAGCAAGGGCGCAGGCCGTTTGAGGTTGTACCTGAGGAGGAATCTACGATGCCGAGAGCGAAAGGCGGATTTGTCACGAGGCGGCGGCACAAAAAGATCCTGAAAATGGCCAAGGGGTTCACCGGTGCGAAGAGCAAGGTATTCCGGCGGGCTAACGAGGCCGTGATGAAGTCCCTGCAGTACGCGTACAGGGATCGCCGCAACAAGAAACGGGACTTTCGAAAGCTATGGATCGCCAGAATCAACGCAGCCGCGCGCATGAACGGGATGTCATACAGCCGGTTCATGGACGGCCTGCATAAGGCGGGCGTCGACATAAACAGGAAGACCCTTGCCGAGATCGCCGTGAGCGACCAGAACGCCTTCGGTGAGCTTGTGAAGCTGGCGAGGGCGAGCGGCGGCGGGCAGTAGTCAGGCAAGGCGGTGGCCGGTGACAGGTGGCGGTTGTGATCACGAGCCGTCACAATCCGAAGATCCAAGAGATGAGAAAGCTTGCGCGCCGCGAGCATCGGGCTGCGACGCGCCGGTTTCTTCTCGAGGGCATAAGATGCGTAGAGGAGGCCATGGATGCGGGAGCCAGGATATGCGAGGTCCTGGTCACCCCGCATCTTGTTCACTCTGCGCGAGGAGAGGCGCTCCTCGTGCGCTTGAAGGCGGCTAGGGTGGAAGTGGCCGTGGTCACGGACGAGGTAATCGCGGTCGTGTCGGACACCGAGACCCCCCAGGGGATCGTGGCCATGGCCGCCATGTCTTCGAAGACGCTGTGTTTCGACGAGAACCCTTTAATCCTTGTGGTGGATGGTGTGCGTGACCCTGGCAACCTAGGCACGCTCGTCAGGACAGCTGCTGCCCTCGGAGCCGGGGGGGTCATCGTTACCCGCGGGACTGTGGACGTGTACAATCCCAAGTGCGTCCGTGCGACCATGGGAAGCTTATTCCGGGTGCCAGTGGAGGAACGACCCGATGCGGTCGCGGCCGTCTCCTTTCTCAAAGAGCGGGGGCTTTGCGTCGTAGTGGGGGATGTCCATGCCGAGACGGCGTGCTACGACTGGGATTTCACAGGGCCCACAGCGGTGCTGGTGGGTGGTGAGGCGTTCGGGCCGTCCGCGGACGCTCTGACGATGTGTGACGGCCGCGTGAGGATCCCGATGCCGGGCGGGGTTGAGTCGTTTAACGTTGCTGTGGCCGGCTCGATTCTCTTGTACGAGGCTGCTGCGCAGAGGGCAACGCACCGGCGGCGGCATGCTGGGAAGGCTTAGAAATGCTTGTTGCGGGCCACGGAATGGCTGTGCTATAATGAGACGCAAAGAGTCCGACCGAGACCTCTGAAAGGACGTGGTTCCTTGATGCTGGGAGCGGACTTCTTCTGGCGGCTCTTCGAGCTCACAGGGTCGATCACGGCGTACCTGATCTACAGGATGCTGGTTACCCAGTAGCGGCAGTCGGCGTTCGCAAGCGGCGGCAGCGATCGGGAGAGCGGGCCGCGGTCGAGAGGGGATAGCACGGAGCGCGCGTACGGCAGGTACATATCACGAGCCGTGCCGGGCAGGACCGGACGGATCGAGCGGGTAGACGTGGACAAAGCTTGTATATTTTGTATATTCTATAGGCGATGAAGGAGAGGAGTAAACGGAATGAAGCCCCAAGGGAGGGTGCGTCGAAGACTGGGAGCGCGCCTGGGTCGGTTCCGTTGAAGTTCGCTCCTGAGCTGCAGGCTGAAAGGGCCCGGGTCAGCCGGCTTGGTCCCTGGGCTGCGTGAGGGTGTGGAGGCTTGGGAACGCGGGTGCACGGACGCACTCCACGGCGGACCGGGGCGTCGCCGGAGCCCTCTCACCGCGAGTAGGCTGCGCCGGAGGAACCCCACCGTTACAAGGGGAGGGCATCGGCTGTTCTGCCTGTGCCGGGCAAACGAGACGGCGGGCAATGACCTTACGCCGGGTTCCAATTCAACGGTTTGCATAGGCCTGCCAAGAAGGGTGGTACCACGGAGCCACAGTCTTCGTCCCTTAGAAGACTGTGGCTTTTTGTCGGGAGAAGCGAGGAGGGGGAAGGGGATGAGCCGCGTGGTGAGGTATACAAAGAGGAAGCGACTTGACGAGCTCCTGGTTGAGCGCGGGTTTTTTGACAGCCGCCGCGCTGCGACCGGATACATCATGGCAGGCAAGGTCCTCGTGAACGGTCAGCGCGAGGATAAGCCAGGCACCATCGTGCCGTATGACGCCGACATAAGGGTGAAGGGCATCGAAATGCCATTCGTGGGACGCGGCGGCCTCAAGCTAGACCATGCGCTTCGGGAGTTCGGACTGGATGTGACCGGGAAGGTGGTCCTGGACGCGGGCGCGTCCACCGGTGGATTCACCGATTGTCTTCTGCAACGGGGCGCTAGGCTCGTCTACGCGGTCGATGTGGGCTTTGGGCAGCTTGCGGGAAAGCTACGCGTGGATCCCAGGGTCGTGTCGTTCGAGCGTACGAACATCAGCGATCTCGAGCCCGCGGACCTTGTGCCCGCGCCCGAGATGGCTGTGGCGGATCTCTCGTATCTGTCGCTCTTGAAAGCGATCCCGATCATCGCCCGCTTCATCATTGGAAAGGGAGACATAGTGGCGCTCATAAAACCGCTTTTTGAGGACTCGAGACCTGCCGCAGCGGACGATCCCTGCGTCCACAGAGATGTGCTTGCCCGCTTGGTGAGCCAGTTCGACCAAAGAGGATTCGGCGTGCTGGGGCTGACTTCATCGCCTGTCCTCGGCGGCTCCGGGACAGTGGAATTCCTCGTCTGGCTATCGAAGTCAGCCCAGCACACGCGCGTAGCTGAAGTCTGGAATGCGATTCCCGCTGTGGTGGCCGCTTCGCAGCGCCTCAGGGAAGAGACCAGGCGCGAGTGTGAGCGCACTGAAGCGGGCGCGGAAGGAGATGTGCGTCAATAAGAGATGCGGCAGGACGGGATGGAAAAGTACGTGTCGGATAGCACCCGACGATTGGGGGGTCCAGGGGTGCGTGACGAAATCGAGAGTGTCATGTCACAGGCCGCTGCTGAGATTTGCGCGGCGTCAACCCTTGCGGAGCTCGACGAGGTGAGGGTGAGATACCTAGGTAAGAAGGGCAGGATCACGACGGCCCTGAGGAGCCTCGGCTCGTGCCCGCCCGAAGAACGCCCGATTCTCGGAAGGCTTCTCAACGAGGCCCGCGAATCGGTGGAGGCCATGCTCGCCCGTCGTATGGACGAGGTGGCCGCTCTCGAAAAGGCCAAGGTCCTTGAGGCGGAAAGGCTCGATGTCACTCTGCCCGGCACGAGACCGGCCGTGGGGGCGAGGCATCCGATAAAGATGGTCTATGAGGAATTGGAGGAGATCTTTGGGCGTATGGGTTTCGAGGTGGCCGAGGGTCCCGACGTTGAGCTGGACTACTACAATTTCGAGGCCTTGAACGTCCCTAAGAACCACCCGTCCCGGGACATTCAGGATACCTTCTACGTCTCCGAAGACGTGGTGCTTCGAACCCACACTACGTGCGTGGACGTGCGGGTCATGGCGGGCCGCAAGCCCCCGATCCGGGCGATCATACCTGGCAAGGTGTACAGGTCGGACGCGTCAGATCCGTCGCACCTGCCGGTGTTCCACCAGCTTGACGGGTTTGCGGTTGACGCGGGCATCACGTTCGGGGACCTCAAGGGGACGCTCACGAGGTTCGCTCGCGAGTTTTTCGGCCCCGGCACGAAAGTCCGGTTCCGTCCGAGCTATTTCCCATTTACAGAGCCTAGCGCTGAGATGGACGTGTCGTGCGTGATCTGCGGCGGCAGCGGATGCCGCGTGTGCAAGAACACGGGCTGGCTTGAGATCCTGGGGTCGGGGCTCTTCCATCCGAAGGTGTTAGAGGCGGTCGGGTACGATCCCCAGAAAGTGTCGGGACTCGCCTTCGGCATGGGGGCGGACAGGATCGCCATGTTGAAATACGGGATCGACGATATCCGCCTTCTTGCGGAGAACGACATGCGCTTCAACCGGCAATTTCGCGATCTCATCTACGCGTCGACGGAGGGTTGAGACGTGCTCGTACCTTATGAGTGGCTGAAGGAATTCGTGCCTGAGCTTCCCCCGGCGGACGAGGTTGCCCGCGCGCTCACCATGGCGGGTGCTGCGGTCGACGCGGTCACGGGCGAAGGGGAGGCGACCGTTTTCGACTTCGAGATAACCCACAATCGTCCCGACCTTCTGAGCGTGTTTGGCATTGCGCGCGAGGCCGCGGCCGTGTTCTCCTTGCCCCTGCGACATCCCGCCCTTGTCGTGCCGGAAGAAGGGGGCGCGGCGGACAGCATGGCGGCGCTCGAGATCGCTGCGCCGGACCTGTGCCGCAGGTACATCGCGCGGGTCGTCGCGGACGTAAAGATCGGTCCGTCGCCCGGTTGGATGCAGGAGAGGCTTGCAGCTTCGGGCGTCCGGTCTATCAACAACATTGTCGATGTCACAAACTACGTCATGCTGGAGCTCGGCCAGCCCCTGCACGCATTCGACCTCGACCTCCTGGAAGGGCACCGGATCGTGGTTCGCCGGGCCCTGCCGGGCGAGTCGCTCACCACCATCGATGGCGAAGAGCGCTCGCTCGGCGAGGAGATGCTCGTGATCGCGGACGCGCGCCGTCCGGTGGCCGTGGCCGGGGTCATGGGCGGTCTTGAGACCGAGGTGAACGAGAGGACTAAGACGGTGCTCCTCGAGTCGGCGAACTTCGACGGCGTAAGCGTATGGCGCACCTCCCGTGCCCTTCGCATGCGCACCGAGGCCTCGAGCCGGTTTTCGCGTGGCCTGTGGCCTGAGAACGCGCGCGTGGGGGTAGACCGCGCAGCCGCCCTGATCGCTGCGATGGGCGCGGGAAGGATCGCCATGGGAATGCTCGACGCGTACCCGGGGCGTGAGGAGCCGGTGTGGGTGACTTTGCGCCCGAGCCGCGTAAATCACCTGCTTGGCACCGATATCCCGGCTGAGGAGATGAAGAACATCCTCATGAGGCTCGGTTTCATCGTTGAGCCTCAAGGCCACGACGCGTACCGGGTCCTCGTCCCCGACCACCGCCGGGACGTGTGCAGGGAGGAAGACCTTGTCGAGGAGATCGCGAGGCTGTACGGGTACGACAGGATAGAAGCCACCCTCCCCAAAGGGGCGCTGCCGGAGGTGCAACCTCAGCCCGCAAGGCGGCTTGCCTCGAGAGCTGGGGAGATCCTCAGGGCGTGCGGCCTCTCAGAAGTGGAGACGATCACGTTCACGAACTTCGAGATGTGCCGCAAGCTCCGCCTCCCTGAGGAGGAACTTGCAGAACGCTCGGTGCGGATATCCAATCCGCTCTCGAGCGACTACACCATCATGCGGACCACGCTTCTCACGAGCCTCGTCGACGTGCTGCAGAGGAATGTTGCCCGTCGTGAGGACGATGTGGCGATCTACGAGATCGCCAAGGTTTACCTCAGGCGCGAGGGTGAAGGCGCGGTCGTGGCGGCTTCCGAGGACCGTCTCCCCGTCAACGGAGGCGACGGAAGAGCGAACGAAAGCCTCCTCCCGCGGGAGCCGACGAAGATAGGCCTCGCGGTCATGGGCAGGATCGCTGAGGCTTCCTGGGAGCGTGGAGGCGGTGACGCCGGTTTCTTCGACCTCAAGGGCATCGTGGAAACGCTTCTAGAAGGCCTCGGCGTGCGTGGTGCCGAGTTCGTCGCAGCGGCCCACCCGTCCCTGCACCCGGGGAGGGCGGCGCGGGTTGTGGCTGTGCCGGCCCGGGAACGGGAGACCTCGGCGAGCCAAAGGAGCGACGCGGTCACCGCATTCCTCGACATCGGGTTCCTCGGGGAGCTACACCCGGACATCCAGGAGGCGTTCGGCCTCCGCAAGCGGGCGTACGTGGCAGAGCTCGACCTTGCAGCCATCCTCGCGGCAAGGGAGGGTGCGCGCCGTGTGGAGCCTCTTGCTAGGTTCCCTGCGGTGACGAGGGACATGGCGGTCATTGTGCGCCGGGGTATCCCGTGTTCTGAGGTCCACAGTGTGATGGCGGCTGCTGGAATGGGCCTTGTGGAGGACCTGAGGCTCTTCGATGTGTATGAGGGGCCGCAGGTTCCGGAAGGTCATAGGAGTCTCGCATTTTCCATCACGTACAGGAGTCCGGACCGCACCCTGACCGACTCTGAGGTTGATAAAGCCCATGCTGACATCGCGTCGGCCCTTTCCCGGAAACTCGGTGCCACCGTGAGGGAATGACGTGGGCGGCGCGGCAGGGCGACTGCTGCCTGACCTCCACGCCGTGACTGGGATTGGGGTCCTTGAAGCTCAAAGGCCGAAATCCGCGGGCTGGGTCGCTCCACAAGGAGGTAATCGGAAGAACGCTGTAGAAGTGTAAAAGGAAAGGGCACAAACACATCGGATTCCGGCAAGGAGCGTCGAATGTATGATGGGAGTAGGTTCTTTGGGTGAGGCTGAGCGTGGGGCTGCCGGGCCGAAGAAGAACCGGGTCACCGTGAACATCGTGGGCGAAGAGTACACCATCAGGGCTGACGCGGACGCGGAGTATGTGAAGCTGCTGGCGAAGGTTGTGGACGAGAGGGTTCGCGCCGCACTCTCCTCAAATCCCAGGCTTGCCCGGAGCCGTGCGGCCATTCTGGCGTGCCTTTCCTTCGCTGACGACCTGGAGAAACTGAAGGCTCGATACGAGGAACTTATGCGCATGGTCGAGGAAGCGAGATAAGGGAGGGCGTTCCGCATGGACTGGCTGAGCCTTCTCATCCTTGTGTTCGTAGGCCTCATGGCTCTCGCCGGGCTGAGACAAGGCTTGGTGCGGCAGGTGTTGGGGCTTGCAGGCCTCGTGGCCGCCGTCGTGCTCGCTTTTCAGTACTACGAGAGGGTTGGCACGTTCCTTCTCGACTACTTTGTGATCCCGAGGGCTCTTGCGAACACCATCGGATTTGCCGCCGTTTGTGTTGGCGTCGGAGTGGCCGTGAGCGTTGTGGAATGGCTGTGGGGCAGGCTGGTTCGGTATACGCCTGTGTCCTGGCTGGACGCGGCAGGCGGCGCGCTGTTTGGGCTCCTCAAGGGCGCCGTGATCGTCGCGGTCGTGCTGCTCGTCCTGTATGCGCTCCCCGTCAAAGGCCTCCGGGAGGTCATCGATAGCTCGTCCGTCGCGAGGGAGTTCCTGGACGCCTCTCCCATCATCTACGGTAAGCTTGAGAAGATCCTTCCTACGGGAGTGCCATCCTTCATCCGGGGCGGGGACGATAACCGCGGCGGGCGCGACGAGGCGCCCAGCGAGCCTAGGCCGGGCCTCGCGCCCCAGGACCGGGCGTGAGAATGCGTCTCGACACAGCATGCCATCCCGGATCGGGGAGGGATGTCAAGGCATGGACAACACAGGGATCGCCTTCGTGTTTCGCGAGCTCGCGGACGTTCTTGAGCTGAAGGGCGAGAACCCTTTCAAGGTCCGCGCGTATAGGCGTGCAGCAGACGTCATAGAGAGCCTTCCCGAGGATGCTGCGAAGCTCGCAGCTGAGGGAAGGCTCAAGAGCATCCAGGGCATAGGGGATGCCATTGAGAGAAAGACGGTGGAGATCGCGAGCACCGGGGGACTCAAGTTGCTTGAGGAGCTCAAGCGCGAGATCCCGCCGGGCCTGCGAGACCTGCTGAGGATCCCTGGCGTGGGACCGCGCACCGCGGCCGCGGTGTTCCGGCATCTCGGTGTGACAAGCGTGGATGAGCTCGAGAGTGCCGCTCGCGACGGTAGGCTCGAGAACGTGCCCGGCTTGGGAGCGAGGACCGCTATGAACATCCTCCAGACCATCGAGAGGCTGCGCGAAGGCGACTGGACCAGGACCCCGCTCGGGGCCGCGGTAACGCTGGCCCGGTCCCTTCTTGACAGGGTGGCCGAGGTGCAAGGGGTGAGCGAGGCGGCCGCCGCCGGAAGCGTGCGGAGGTGGCGGGAGACGTGCGGAGATCTA
>JBLNCC010000002.1:0-22200 GCA_050260395.1 Betaproteobacteria bacterium | reverse complement strand
GCAATAGCGGAGGGGAAACACCTGTTCCCATTCCGAACACAGAAGTTAAGCCCTCCAGCGCCGATGGTACTGCACTGGCAACGGTGCGGGAGAGTAGGTCGCTGCCGGAAGGCTTTTTTATGTACGCGATCGAGGCGATCGACGAGGCCATCGAGGCCCGCGACCGCCTCATACGTACGCGCCCCGCTTCAGCCGTTGCACCACGCCCCACTCATGTGCACCACGCCGTGCCCGTGCGTTCACATGCGCGCGCTGGGAAGCGCTCCGCCTTGTACCCACGCCACTCGCTCCAGAGACCGCCTCCCGTTGGAGGGCGGCGCGCGGGGCCAAGAGGGTATCCATGTTTCCCCAGCCAAGTGACATCAGTAGACAAAGGCCAGCCCACGCAAAGGAAAATACTCACGCCGAAAGAAGGAATTCCGCCACGCGCGTTGAATCAATGATATGACACCGATAGACACAACACCTTTCCGCCAGCCGCATTCCGACAGTAGGAGCTCAAGACATGGCAACCATATACGATGTTGCTAAGAAGGCAAACGTCTCCGTGAAGACTGTCTCGCGCGTGCTGAACAGGAGCCAGCTGGTCAAGCAGGAAACGCGCTCGCGCGTTCTAGCCGCCATGGCGGCTCTGGACTTTCACCCCAATTCCGCCGCGCGCAGTCTCAGGCGGAAGCGAACCGGCGCGATCGGGTTCGTCGTTCCATTCGGGTCGGATTTCGTGTTCCACGACCCCGGCATGATCGAACAGATCAAAGGGGCCCTTGATCTCCTCAACGAGCGCGGCTACGACATGGTGCTGTCAGTGCCGACGAACAGGGACGATGCTCTCAGAGAGGTCGTGCGGCTGACAAAGCGGCGCAACGTCGACGGGGCCATACTATACGGGATGACGGGAGCCGACAGCATAGTGAAGGAGCTCTCCGAGAAGGGGTTCCACTTCGTGTCGCTGGGCTACTGTTACCCCGAACAAACCCACAATTTCGTGGAGATCGACGCGGTGGCCGGGGGCATCGCCGCCACCCGGTACGCGATTTCCCTCGGCCACACGCGTATCGGGCTCATCAGGGAGCCCAGCAATTTCCTGTTGCCGAACAAGCGGAGCATCGCCGAAGGCTACAAGGCCGCGTTGGAGCAGGCAGGTATCCCGTACGACGAGCGTCTGGTCCGGGAAGGAGACTATACGGTTAGCGGAGGGTACTGGGCCGCGCTTCGCCTCCTCGACCAAGATGAGAACACGAGGGTGTCGGCCATCATCTGCAGCAGCGATCCGACCGCGCTGGGTGCACTTCGCGCCCTCCGTGAGAGAGGCCTCGTCCCGGCGTCTGGAACGCAAAACGGTTTTCTGCTCTTGGCCGGCGACTGCCTTCCCTCCACGAGGTTGATCGAACCGTCGTTGGGCGGCATACAAGCGCCCCTTTACGAGCAAGGGCGACTCGCCGCTGACATGCTTGTGTCCGTGATATCCGAGCGGCGCGACGTGCCGGGGATCGTGCTGAAGCCGACCATGCTGGTGCCCGCGTGACGGGGTTTTTTGACCGGCGAAATGACATCGATGGACACCACCCGTCCGTTGAGCGCGGGTCTGTCCTCGGGGAAACAAGGGGGGGGTGAGGAGTTGGAGGCGCAGGTTCGCTCGCGTGCAAGTGCCACAGCGGGAAGGGCATCGAGGACTCTCGCCCGGAGACGGACGCTGCCTTATCTGCTGATTGCCCCCGCTCTTCTCGGCACGATCTTCGTTCATGTGATCCCGATCGTCTGGGGCGTCTTTATAAGCTTCCGGAACCTTGACATCTACACGATCGCCAACTGGCGTGCCGCGCCCTTTGTGGGGCTTGCCAATTATCTGGAGGCCCTCGATCTCAGCGACCCGGACGGGGTCCTATTCCTGAGGTCCGTGGGCAACGTGCTCTACTATGGCGTGGTGACCATCACCATCGGATACGTGATCGGGCTCGCCGTCGCTCTCCTTCTCAACCAGCGGTTCTACGGGAGGACCATTGTGCGCGGCCTCGTGCTCCTGCCATACATCATGCCCGACTCCGTCGCCTACAGCGTGTGGCGCTTCATTTTCCAGGCGAGGGTCGGCATCGTGAACAGCTTCTTGATATCCCTCGGCCTCATCAAGGAGCCGCTCGTGTGGCTGGTCGGGACGAGGACGATGTTCGCCGTGATGGTGGCGAGCATATGGAAGGGTTGGCCGTTCGCGAGCCTGCTCCTTCTGGCGGGCCTGCAGTCGGTTCCCCGGGAGTTGCTAGAGTGCGCATCGATCGACGGCGCGAACTGGTGGCAGAGGTTCCGCTACGTTACCTGGCCGCACGTCCTGCCGGTCACCAAGACCCTGCTTCTCCTCAACATCCTCTGGAACTTCAACGCATACAACCAGTTCAAGGTGATGCTCGGGGACGACCCCGGGATCTACGCAGAAGTGCCGTCGACCTTCGTTGTCAGACAGGCTTTCGATAACCTGAGGTACGGCATGGGCGCGGCCATGTCGGTGGTCCTGGTGCTGATGATGACTGTGGTGGCTATCATCTATCTCCGGACTCTCAAACCCGGCACATCGGTGGAGGACTGATGCGACAATGAATCCCACGAATCCCGAGAAAAAGGCGTATCGAAGCATGAGGTCGCCCCGGGCCAGGGCGATCCGAGTCGCAGAGCGGGTGGGGCTTTACGCCGCGGTGATCCTTGTGCTCGTCGTCGTGCTCATTCCGTACCTGTGGATGGTGTCCGGCTCGTTCAAAACGAGCCTCGAGATACAGTCGGCCGACATAAGCAACCCAAACCTCGCTCCAAGGTGGATCCCCCGCACGTTCACCTTGGATAACTACAGGAACGTCAACCGTACCGTGAGGATCATGGACTATTTCAGGAACAGCATGATCATATCCGTCGGGACCATGCTGCTCTGCCTGGCTCTCAGCATCCTTGCCGGGTACGCTCTCGCCCGATTCGAGTTCAAGGGCAAAGGCCCGTACGTGCTTTCGCTCCTCGTGACCCAGATGTTCCCCGGGATACTTTTCCTAATCCCGTACTTCATCCTGTTCGTCTACATCAACAAGTGGACGGGGATTCAGCTCAAGAACACCTACCAGGGCCTCATACTCACGTATTCGTCGTTCGCCCTTCCCTTCAGCATTCTCATGCTGCGTAGTTTCTTCGCGACCATACCAAGGGAGATAGACGAGCAGGCTCAGATAGACGGGTGCACTCCTGTGGGTGCCCTCTTCCGGGTGATCATCCCCATCGCGCGGCCCGGGATAGCGGCCGTCGGCATATACGCGTTTATCATGAGCTGGAACGAGATCCTTTTCGCCTCGCTTCTCACGGGGCGAGCGACAAAGACGGTGGCCGTCGGTATCCTCGAATACATAACCAACCAGGAAGCCCGGTGGGCGGGGATGATGGCGGCGTGCATCATTGTGACCATACCCGTCCTGGTGCTCTTCACGCTTATTCAGAGGCACATCGTGGAAGGCCTCGTGTCTGGTTCTGTCAAGGGGTGACGGGCAAGGGGCAACGACAGCATACCGACACCGGAGGGGGCAGCGTAAGAACCAACGAGGCATCATGGGCCGACGACGGAAGGGAGGTGACGCGACGGGGCGGGCCGTGTTTGTGGGACCCGCGTCTGGCCGGGATGGCCTGGCGGGCCGCCGATGGCCCGGCAGAGCGTGGAGTCTCTGGAGTTTGGGTGTGACTCGAGTGTGGTCGTGCGCGAGTCCAGGCGACTCGGACTGAGGCCCAGTGGGGTTCAGCGAGTAGAGGGTTGTTCGGGTTCCAGGGTAACTACAACTCATCCTCATGGGGAGGCGAATTGAGATGACACTGAGAAGGTGGATTCTTGTCTGCGCCGTTCTCTTCGCAATGCTCAGCGTAGTGACGGCGTCCGCGGCTCCCAAGGAGATAACGTTCTGGGTTATGCCCAACGCCCCCGACGAGACGCACACCGTATGGCTGAACAAAGTGGCGCAGGAGTTCCAGGCCCAGACGGGCGTCAAAGTCAATTGGGAGATCGTAGGATGGGATACTGCCTGGTCACGTATCGCGGCTGCGATCGCCACCGGCGAAGGGGCTGACGTCTCGCAGGTAGGCACGACGTGGAACCCCCAGTTCGCGGCGACGGGCGGCCTTGAGGAGATCAACATCGCGGAGTTCGGCGGCGCCTCGGCGTTCATGAAGGCGAACCTGGACTCCACGACTTACAAGGGCCGCTATTACGGTGTGCCCTGGTTCGCCGAGACCAGGTGCTTGTTCTACAACAAGGACATGTTCGCCGCGGCGAAGGTGAACCCGCCGCAGACCTATGACGAGGTCATAACGGTCGGCAAGGCGATAACGAAGGCGCTTGGTCCTGGAAAGGCGTTCGCCATGGCTGGCACGAACGCGTGGGACCTCATCCATAACTGGGCGATCATCCTCTGGGCCAACGGAGGAGACCTCGTCGATGTTGCGGCAAAGAAGGCCATCTTCAACAGCGAGGCCGGGGTGCAGGCCATGCGGTGGTACGTGAGCCTGGTCGAGACCGGGCTCGCGGACAAGGCCTGCGCCGAGTACAACCAGCCGCAGGCTGACGCGGCCTTCATAAACGGCAACGTCGCCATGTGCTTCATGGGCCCGTGGAACATAGCCAACATCGAGCAGGAGAACCCGACCCTGAACTACGGCGTGGTGGAGCCGCCGAAGGGCTCGAAGGGCCGGGCAGCCTTCTCCGGCGGGAGCAACCTCGTGATTTTCAAGGCCAGCAAGAACAAGGACGCGGCCAAGGCGTGGATAAAGTTCCTGCTCGAGAAGGGGAAGATGGTCGATTACACTCAGAACCTCTCCCACATGCTCCCGGCGACCCTCGCCGCGTATGACGATCCTTACTACTCGACCGGCGTGTGGAAGACGTTCAAAACAGCCCTAAGCTACGCCACGGCTTATCCGCCGCTCGCGGTTTGGGGCGATATCGAGAACGCCATCGTTTCCGAGTTCAAGAATGTCCTGAGCGACTACATCGTCGGGAAGTACAAAGCGGACGACGTAAAGATCTACCTCAACGCCGCGGCAAAGAAGGTTGACGAGGCTCTGCAGCGCGAGAAATAGATCTCAAACGCCCAGGCCCGGGACAGATGGTGGCGGGGATGCCTTCCTGGCGTCCCCGCCACCGATAAATGAAAGGCTACCCACGCCGAGCAGGCCAAGGAGGGACCGTCAGGGATGAGGTACGGGCACTTTGACGACGAACGGCGCGAGTACGTCATAGAACGTCCAGACACGCCGTCCCCATGGATAAACTACCTCGGCACGCGCGAGTACATCGCGATCGTCTCGAACACCGGTGGGGGCTACAGCTTCTACTCTGACGCGAGGCTTAGGCGCATCTTGCGTTACCGGTACAATAACATTCCAACCGATGAAGGCGGCAGGTACCTCTTCATTCGCCATTCGGATGGGGATTTCTGGTCCCCCACGTGGCAACCAGTCCGGAAACCCCTGGACTTTTATGAGTGCCGCCATGGGCTGGGGTACACCTCCATCGGATCGTCGCGCCGAGGGCTCGCCGTCGATATGACCTACTTCGTCCCGGTTGATGAACCTCTCGAGGTGTGGCAGGTTGTCATTGAGAACCGCAACGACCACCCGGAGGACATCACCCTCTTCTCGTTCGTGGAGTTCTGCCTGTGGGACGCGCTGGACGACCAGACGAACTTCCAGAGAAACCTCAACATCGGTGAGGTCGAGGTCGAGGACGCGGTCATATATCACACCACGGAGTACCGCGAGAGAAGGGACCATTTCGCCTTCTTCGCGACCAGCGGCGAAGTGGTGGGCTTCGACACGGATCGCGAGGCCTTCCTCGGCCCGTACGGCACGCTCTCGGCGCCGCGGGCCGTGGTGGAAGGGAAGGCGTCGGGTTCGTTGGCGTACGGCTGGGCGCCCATCGGGTCGCACTGCGTGCGCGCGTCCATTGGCCCGGGCCAGCGGAAACACCTCCTATTCGTCTTGGGACTCGCCTGGAACAAACCCGGGGAGAAGTTCACCGCGGACGGGCGCGTCAACAAAGCCGGCGCCCGTGAGGTCATATCACGCTACCTCGATCCCCGCGCGGTCGCGGCAGCGCGCGAGGAGCTTGCGCGGCACTGGGACCTGCTCTTGGCGGGTTTCCGGGCCGAGACGCCCGATTCCAACATGGCGCGGGAGATCAACGTGTGGAACCAATATCAGTGTTTGACCACGCTGAAGCTTGCGCGGTCCGCATCTTATTACGAGTCCGGCATCAGCAGGGGTATCGGGTTCCGCGATGGGAGCCAGGACGTCCTGGGCGCCCTGCACCAGGTCCCGTCCAGCGCGAAGACGCGCCTTCGGGAACTCGCCGCCATCCAGTTTGCCGCGGGGAACACTTATCACCAGTATTCACCCCTGACCAAGCAGGGCAACAACGACATCGGCAGCGGGTTCAACGACGACCCCATGTGGCTCGTCATCGCGACAGCCCAGTACTTGAAGGAGACCGGCGACCTCGAGGTCTTGTCGATGGACTCTCCATTCGCGGACGACCCGCGCCCGGTCACCTTGGAGGAGCACCTCCGGCGGTGCATGTCATACATCCTTGCTAACCTCGGCCCCCACGGGCTACCCCTCATCGGTGAGGCCGACTGGAACGACTGCCTGAACCTGAACTGGAACACACGGCACGACGGCAGGGTGGCCGAATCCGTGCTCATCGGCGAGCTCTTTGTGTGCGCGGCCTCCGAGATGGCGGCGATCGCGAGCCTCAAGGGCAACCACGAGGAGGCCGAGGCGTACTCGATGGCAGCGCGCGACATGGTGGCGGCCATAAACGCCCACGCGTGGGACGGTGAATGGTACGTCAGGGCGTTCGACGATTCGGGCGCGCCCGTCGGTTCCTCGCGCAACACGGAGGGACGAATCTTCCTCGAGACTCAACCCTGGGCGGTGATGAGCGGGGTGGCGCCCCGCGAAAGGGGCGTCACCGCCATGGACTCAGTGTGGGCGCACCTTGCAACGCCACACGGCATCGTCCTGCAGCAGCCAGCTTTCACCCGCTACTCCGAGGCCATCGGCGCATGCACTTGCTATCCCCCGGGAGTCAAAGAGAACGCCGGCATATTCTGTCACCCGAATACATGGGCCATAATCGCCGAATGCCTGCTGGGGAGGGGAGACAGAGCCTATTCGTACTACTCCAGACTGCTTCCCACCGCCCGCGAGCGGATATCTGAGGTCCACAAGGCCGAGCCTTACGTGTACGCCCAGATGATAGCGGGCCCCGACTGCTCCAGGTTCGGCGAGGCGAAAAACTCTTGGCTCACCGGCACGGCGTCATGGATGTTCGTCGCGGCGTCGCAGTGGATCCTCGGGGTGAGGCCTGAATATGACGGGCTCGTGATAGACCCCTGCATCCCACAAGAGTGGCCTGGGTTCACCGTGACGCGGGTCTTCCGCGGCCGCACCTACGTCATCCGCGTGGAGAACCCCGACCACGTGAGCCGGGGGGTCGTCCGCATCGAGGTGGACGGCCGGGAGCTGGAGCCCGTGCCCGCTGCGGCCGGCCGCGGGACGGTCGCGCCCGAATATCGCGCGCCGGGGGAGCTTGTGGGGTTCATCCCAGTCGATACGACGGGATCCCGGGCTGGGGCGACGACCGAGCATTCTGTGAGAGTAGTGATGGGGAGGGTCTCCGGAACCTGACCTTACCGGAGGGCCTTGATCCGCGATAGAAGACACGTCGGCGGGCAGGTGCAAGGGCGCATCCAAAGGGTGCGCCCTTGCGCGTCTCTGCCACGCCGATTCTCCGCGCGGACCTGGAACGCCATTCCCCGAACATCAGTTGCCCGCGCGCGGGCGCGGATGGTATAATCGGGTGGACGGGAGGCGCTTGCTGTGCCACGCGATGTTGGCCCCTCCAAGAGGGTGGCGAGCCTGACAGCCGAAGGCCAACGGATCATCGGCATCGATCCCGGCCTCGTTGACACCGGGTACGGCGTCGTTGAAGTGTCTCGTGGTTCGGTGCGCCTTGTCGAGGCGGGGCTCGTTCGGACGACCGCGTCCGCCCACCTCGAAGTGCGGCTGAAGGAGATATTCGACGGCGTGCTGTCGATCTTGTCCGAGCACCTCCCGGCGGCGGTCATCGTCGAAGATCTTTACACGAGCTACCGGCACCCCAGGACCGCCGTGCTCATGGGCCACGCCCGCGGCGTCATCCTGCTCGCCGCAGGAAACACGGGGATCGAAGTGGTCTCGTACCCCCCGGCGCGCGTGAAGAAGGCGCTCACGGGGCAGGGCACGGCCAGCAAGGAACAGATGCAAAGGATGATCCAGGTGCGGTTGGGCCTTGAGGAAGTCCCTGAGCCGGACCACGTGGCCGACGCGCTCGCTCTTGCTCTTTGCCATCACAACTTCTTGACACACGCCACGCACGAGGTGCCGGGGGCGCGATAGCCCGCCGTTTTGGAGGCGCTGAGCTCACTTGATCT
Source organism: Betaproteobacteria bacterium (assembly GCA_050260395.1). GTDB lineage: Bacteria > Bacillota > SHA-98 > UBA4971 > UBA4971 > UBA6256. The sequence goes on along the minus strand of JBLNCC010000002.1, from coordinate 13,714 downwards.
CTGCGATCACGGGCAAACTCGTCCGCATTCAGGAAGACCGCGTCAGCATAGAGGTCGGCGGGCTTTCTTACGACGTGCTCGTGTCCCCGTCCACGGCGAGGGCGCTCGTGCCCCGGCGTGAACAGGAGGTCAGGCTGGAGACGATATTCTACATCCAGGGGGTGCCCGGCGGTGTCGGCAACCCCGTCCCCGTGCTCGTTGGGTTCCTGAGCGAGATCGACAAGGAGTTCTTCGAGCATTTCATCACGGTCGGAGGCATCGGTCCGAGGGCGGCCCTGAAAGCCCTTGCTGTACCGACCCCGCGCGTCGCGCGCGCCATCGAAGACTCCGACATAGCGACCTTGAGCTCGCTCCCCGGCATCGGCAAGCAAAGGGCGGCCAAGATCGTTGCGGAGCTCAAAGGGAAGGTCGGTAGGTTTGCCCTGAGAGCCGAGGGGGAAGAAGCGGAAAGAAGGGCCGAGGGGGGAGCGGCGGCGCCGGCCACGGCCGCCGCGGCTGCGCCTGTGGATGAGGTGGCGGCGGAAGCCCTCGAGGTCCTTTTGCAGCTCGGTTACAGGCGGCAAGAGGCCGAGGAAATGATCCGCCAGGTCATGGCCAAGCGACCCGATGTTCGGAGCGCGGAGGCTGTCATACAGGAGATATACAGGTCCTCGGAACATACTAGAGAGCGGCGCGGCAGCTGAAGCCGGAAGGCCGTGGCCGGGCGCGCGAGAGTCCGTTGCGGGCGGCGGGCGTGGCCCGACGCGGCCGGGCGCGACGCTGCCGTGCGGGCGCGCCGCTCGAGGGGCTTGATGGGGGCGTGACGATGGCTCGAGTGAGGCTTGTAAGTGCGGAGGAACAAACAGAGGAAGAGACCTATCAGCGCAGCCTTCGCCCATCGGTGCTTGCCGAGTTCACCGGGCAGAAGCAGGTGGTCGCGAACCTGGCCATAGCCGTGGAGGCAGCGAGAAAGCGCAACGAGGCCCTTGACCACGTCCTTCTTTACGGCCCGCCGGGCCTTGGCAAGACCACGCTCGCGCACATAATCGCGAACGAGATGAAGTCCAACATAATCTCCACCTCAGGGCCCGCCATAGAGCGGCCTGGCGATCTCATGGGCATACTCACGAACCTCGAAGACGGCGACGTGCTCTTCATCGACGAGATCCACCGGCTGCCGAAGGTGGTCGAGGAGTTCATCTACTCCGCCATGGAAGACTTCCAGATCGACTTCGTGGTGGACAAGGGCGCCTTCGCGAAGACCATCAAGGTCCCGCTCAAGCGTTTCACGCTCGTGGGCGCCACCACGCGGGCCGGGCTCCTCTCGGCGCCGCTTCGCGAGCGGTTCGGCATATTCCATCACCTGGACTTCTATCCGCCGGAGGAGCTCGCCGAGATCCTCAAGAGATCCGCGTCCATCCTCAAGGTTTCCGTGGAAGACGAGGCCAGGGCGGAGATCGCGCGGCGCTCGCGCGGCACGCCTAGGGTCGCGAACAGGCTCCTCAAGAGGGTGCGTGACTACGCCCAGGTCAAGGCGGAGGGAGTCATCACGAAAGACGTGGTAGCGGCGTCGCTCGCCATGGAGGGCATAGACGACGCGGGCCTCGACAACCTCGACAGGAAGTATCTCAGGGCCATCATAGAGTTCTACGGAGGGGGTCCCGTAGGGATCGAGGCCCTCGCCGCCACGCTCAACGAAGAGCAGGACACTCTCGTCGACATGGTCGAGCCATTCCTTCTCAAGATAGGGTTCGTGGTGCGCACGGCGAGCGGGCGTCGCGCCACCGAGCACGCCTTCAGACACCTGGGCGTCGCGCCGAACGTGCAGAAAGGCATCCCGGCGCTGTTCTAGCACGCGCCGTCCCCGCTGCGGCCTCCGCCGCGCTCCGGCTCGCGCCGCGCACACCGGGGTGGCATGTTGGTGTGTCACCTCGCGATCCCACGGCTGTAGAGCGCCGGCAGGTACCTCGTATACAGCCGGACGTTGAAATCCAGCGGGTTCTCGTCCCTGAAGCGGTGCAGGGCGTCCAGATCCAAGTCGCCCACCACGACTTCTTCCTGATCGAACGAGGCCGCGCGCGCGAGCCAGCCGTCGCCGGACGGCGTCATCTCCAAAGGGGCCAAAAGCCCGCTTCGGCCGGTGAACGGTATTCCCAGCAGGCTGCCGACGGCCGCGGCCGATACGCCGAGCACCTGGCTTTCCTGCACCCTCGGCCAGATGCCACGCATCGTGCGCCAGAAGAGATATTCCTCGTTGTTGGCGGACGGGATGACCACGATGTCCGCGCCGCGCAGGCGCGCGATGCGGAAAGTCTCAAAGTAGGTCGCGTCCATGCATATGGGAAAGGCGATACGCCCCAGCGGAGTGTCGACGACCTCGAGGTCGGAGCCTGGCTCGAAGCCCCACGCGGCCTCCATCGGCACGAGGTGCAGCTTGCGCTGGCGCGCGATGAGTTCCCCGTCCGGGCCGTAAAAGTAGCCGATCACGCGCATTTTGCCGTCGTCGTCCTCGAGAAACGCGCTCCCCGTGATGATATAGACGCGGAACGCCCTGGCGAGCGTGGAGAACGTCGTCTCGTAGATGCGCTTCACCGCGGGCGAGATGACCCGGAAGACCTCGGATACCTCGACGTCCCCGCCGGCCATGTCGGCCACCGCGGCGTCTATGCCTTTCGCGGCGAGCTTATCTATGCCAGGAAGCAGGCCCACGAGCGGCGTGCCCGAATCCTCAGGGAACACCACGAGCTGCGCGCCTTGGTCGACCGCGCTCTTTGTGAGGCCGTAGATCTTCTCGGCGTAGCTCCTCGCGTCCTTGATGAGGTCAAGGCGCATCTGCACCGCGGCCACGCGCACTTTGGACGGGCGGCCGTCCATTGGCAGGCGACTCTCGTAAGCAGAACCTGTGGCTGCGCCGGGGCCGCCGGTTTCGCCCGGGCCACGGCCGGGGCCTGAAATGAGCGAAGCGCACGTGTCGCTCGGGGCTATGCGCTTCTTAGCCAGATAACCCTGAACCACCGCGGGCCTCGATGCCCATCGCAGGAGCGCCTTAAGCGCTAGGCCGCGCAATATGCTGGCTATCCTTAGGCCGGCCACCCGCCGCGGCGCGCTCTCCGGCACGGCCGCCCTCTCTCCTGCGCGCGGAGGGGCCGGGGCTGGACGAGCACGGGCGGGGAGCGTTGACGCTCGGGCGGCGGACGCCGGGTGCGCGGACGGCGAGCCGAATGTGGATGCGGGTGCGGATGCGGGGGTGGGCGGCGCCCCGGGCGTCCCGCCGGGCGCGCCACCGGAGGGCGTCACGGAGACTGCCGCAGCCGCGCCGCCGGCCGTCGTGTGTTTCAGGTAGACCTGGGGAAACCACGTGCTGTAAAGCTGATGGTTGAGATGGCGAAAGATGGGGAAGCGCTCGATGGTCCCCCTGATGGAGGGGAAGGAGAGGTCCGCGACGACGATGTCTTCGGCAGTCGTGCGCGCGGCTCGTGCGAGCACGCCGGTGTCCCCTTCCGTCATCTCGCACGTCGCGTAGATGGTGGACCTGCCTTCGAACTCGACGCCGCCGACCAGCCCGACGAGGCACGCCTCCACTCCGAAAACCTGGTTCTGCTGGACGTTCTGCCACATGCCGCGCGCTTGGTACCATTCGCTGTACGGTGCCGGGACCGCCGTCGGCGCCAGCACTATCTGCGCGCCCTGGAGGGCCAGGATGCGCATGACCTCCGGATACCACGCGTCTTCGCACACTGCGAAGCCGACCATTCCGAGGGACGTCGGAAACACTTCGAGGCCCTCGGCCCACCTCACAAAACCGCTGGCGCGCTCGTCGCGGGATAGGTGGGTCTGGGCCTGCGTTCCGATGACGTCTCCGTCGGGGGATATGAGGTGTGCCTCGTTACGGACGCCTCCCGGAGCGGGCACGGGGATGGTCCCGGGCGCGATGTACACGTGGTACCGTGCGGCGAGGCGGGAGAAGAGCCGTAGGAAGTCGGTCTGCGCGTCGCTTCCTTGCGACGATGAGAAGACTTTCGCCACGGCCGCCCCGAATCCAGGGCCCAGGAAGAGGTTCGTCCCCGGGAAGGCCGCAGCCAGATAGGCTAGCCCCGTGTACGCGGGGAAGACCACCATGTCCGCGCCGAGGCCCGCTGCGGACCGCGCCACCACCTCGCCCACGCGTGCCACGAGGTCGTCAAGCGACTCCCTGCGTTTTGCCCTGAACTGCACGCACGCCACCCGACTCACTCTAGGTCGTCCCCTCTCCCGGCGTACCCTTCTCTCGGCGTAAAGGTTGTCGTCCCGTGAAACAGGAGCGCCTTCGTGCCCGATCACGATAAGGCCCGCGACCTTCGCGGCGCCGGCGCCGGCCCGCGCGGCCGTTGCAGAGCTGCGGGAGGTTCCTGCCCGCCGCGTGGTCTTGTCAGAATTATACCATAGCTCCAGGCGGGACCCAACCATTTGCCAGCTCCCGTAGTGTAAGATTCGCCGCGCCCTCGGGTCACGCCTCGTTAGCCCTCAAGCCGTGGGCGCCGTATGGGCCACGTCCGCCGTGTCCGCGTCCGCGCGACTCCCCATGCCGCGCCCCAGGGGAGCGGGGACTTCAAGCAGGAGACATCCTGGTGAGAGTAGAAGAATCACCCCGCGGCGTATAGCGGCCGGCGTATGCACCGGCTACGTGCTCTGCGGTTACGTGGGCTCACATGCGACCGCGCGCGTGCGGGCGCCGCGTGCCTGCCGCGGCGGCCTTCGGCCGCAGAGACGAGAAGACCGGGGAGCAGATCCTCCCCGAGCTCGAGCTTGTGTGGCTCGCCGTCCCGCGGCGGGTGTACACGGACAGGCACATGGACGTGGTCGCCCGTGCCCTCGGCGCCATCGCGAGGCGCAAGGACACGATACGCGGCATGAAGCTGGTGTACGAGGCTCCGGTGCTGAGGCGCTTCACCGCGAGGTTCGAGCCTCTCTAAGGACTGCGCCGCAAGTCTTCTGAGGATCAGCGTGGATTTCAACCAAGCGGACGAAACCAGAGGCGGTTACGAGGAGGTTCCACATGCATGAAAGACGATCTGCGCGATGATGCCTGCCCGCCGAGCTCTGCGGGGCCGGAGCGCCCGACGCTCTCCCGGTCCCACGCGCGCCGCGTCTGGCGCGCGCTCATCGAGTTTCAGATGATATCCGAGGGCGACCGCGTCCTGGTGGGCTTTTCGGGAGGCAAGGACAGCGCCTTTCTTCTCTACGCGTTAGCTGCCATCCGCGCCTACTCGCCGGTGGGTTTCACCGTCGCGGCGGGGCACGTTGCCATGGGCTTCGGGCAGGGCGCGGACGAGGACGGGTCAGACAGGCTCGCCAAGTTCGCGGAGAGGCTGGGCGTGCCGTTCCTCATGAAAGAGACGAACATCGCACGGGTCGCGTTCGGCCCGGGCCGGAGGGAGAATCCGTGCGCCATTTGCTCTCATTTGCGCCGGGGCGCTCTGAACGGCTTGGCGCGCGAACACGGGTTCAACAAGGTGGCGCTCGCGCACCACCGTGACGACGCCGTCGAGACCTTCCTGATGAGCGTCTTGTACTCCGGACAGGTTCACACGTTCCGGCCCGTCACGTTTCTTGACCGGACAGGAATAACCGTGATCCGGCCGCTCGTTTACTTCAAGGAATCAGAAGTGACGGGGGCGGTTCGACGGCTCGGCTACGAGCCGCCTCCGGACCTCTGCCCGATGCACGGAGTAAGCTACCGGGCTAAGGTGAAGGCGCTTATCCGCGCGCTCACCCGCGAAAACCCCATCGTCTACGACAACCTCTTCAAAGCGATCCACGAGGACGCCGTTGGAGATCTTTGGCCCCCTGTCGCGACCGACGAGCAAATGCGTGAGCGCCACAAGGCCTTCTTCGGCAAGCTCGTCCGCACCAAGGCGGGAGACCCCGAACGCCCCGAGGTGCCTTGACCGTGGCGCGGCGCCCGGCTCGGCTCCTTGAACGTGCCCGGCCGCACGTGCGCCGCTTAGTGCCCCCTTATTGGCGGGGCTGCAGCCCGGCGCGTTCGGTTCGAGAGCCTTCCCTCAGGTGCGGTCCTCGCGAGCCTCCTCTCCGGGCTGCACGTCCGACACAACGAGGAACGTGCCCTCCGCTTCCGCGGCGAGCTCCCCGGACGCGTCCCTAATCTCGGATCTGAGGACATGCCTCGTGGAACCGCTCTTCACCAGCTCGCCCGCGATGGTTACCTTGCTTCCCACGCGAACGGGCTTCCTGAACCTCACGGACAGCGTGACGGTAACCGCGAGCTTCCCGCGGAGGATGAGGGCCCACGCCATGGCCTCATCCAGCAAAGCGCACACGATCCCTCCATGCAGTACCCCCGCGAATCCTTGGAACTCCTCCCTCGGGTCGAACGTTGCGACAGCCCGGCCCTGGTCGTCCATGCGGAACTTCAGCTTGAGCCCGATGGGGTTCTTCGGGCCACACGCGAAACACTTTCCATCGTCTACGAAGTCCATTCCTGTGCCTCGTCCTCCATGCCGCTCATCCGGCCGCAGCCCTCCGCCGGGTGGTAATGTGATCCCGGGTCGCCATCGTTCGCAGCGGCGCACGCGGCGTCCTCGCTGCCGCCGGGCACCGTGCGCCCGCCGAAGTCAAGCAGGGTGGGAGCTACCACGGACATCCCGTAGCGCACGTCGAAGGTTTTGTAAGTGTGGGCGAGCGCCCTTATCTGCAGGGCAAGCCCGATAAACTCACGAGGGATATTTCCGCTCCCCGTGGCGATCGAGGCCGCGCGCTCGTTGTCTATGTAAACTACGACACGTTGGGCCTGATACCTCCTGGCTATCTTCAACGCCTCGAGGACGGCACGGAGCGCGGCCTCGTCTTCCGTGGCGTTCTGCCACGTATAGACCACCTCGGCGAAGGGCGCCCCGCTCCCGCTGGTGATCACGAAACGAGCTGTGACCGGCAGCAACGCGCTCCCGGCCGTGGACATGTTGATGAGTACCCTCACTGTATGAGGGAAGTATGCGTGCTGGCGCCTCTTGGGCGCCGCCAATTGGTACGGAACGGGCGCGCTCATGAGTCCCACCTCCGAACACATGTTCGCACTCACATACTATCACATCCTGCCGCCTATGTCAACTCCTGGATTCCAACCATCTCACCGGCCGCGGCGCGTCCCTCCGCGCCGCACAATCCCTGTCCCGCGAGCATAGAATGGCACAGGAGCCATGCTCCAGCCGGAAACGGCGGCCAGAGCGCTTGCGCGGCATGGCTCGGCGTGAGAAATGATGGACGCGGGGAGGAATGCCAAATGGCGGATGTCAACCCGAGCAACCCGGGCAACACCGGCCTCCCGGAGGGGCAGACGACAGGTTATTACGGCGAACTCGCCCGGGCGTATGTCCCGCCTCAGACGTACTCGCGCACTTGGAGCCCCGCCGAGGGCCTGATGAAAGGCACGATCTTCCCGGAGCTGTACCGGCCGTATGAGCCGGGGATGCGGCCGTGACGACGGCGGTGACGACAGCAGCCGGGATCGGCCCCAGCAACTCCGAGACGGAGGGATAGCACATGGACCAGAGACGTCGAGAGCTCCTGCGCATCATGGAGCTGGAGTTTGCGGCCATAGATCTCAACCTGTTTCTGGACACCCATCCGGATGACCCGCGCGCCCTCGCGGATTTCAACGCAGTGGCACAGGAACTTCAGAGGGCGAAGACGGCGTACGAGTCACGGTACGGACCCGTTCTGAACTACGGGCAGAGCACGAGCCAGGGCACGTGGCGCTGGGTGGAAGATCCGTGGCCGTGGGAGATCACCTTTAACAGGTAACAGGAGGGAATGACGACCCATGTGGATATATGAGAAGAAGCTCGAGTATCCCATCAGGGTATCGTACACCAACCCGAGGCTGGCCAAGGAGATCATCACCCAGTACGGGGGACCTGACGGCGAACTGGCGGCGTCCTTACGCTATCTGACCCAGCGATATACCATGCCTATATCCCAGGCGAAGGCGGTGCTCACCGACATCGGCACCGAAGAGCTCGCCCACATGGAGATCGTGGCGTCCCTCGTTTACAACCTCATCAAAGACGCCAGCGTGCAGGAGATCAAGGCCGCCGGCCTCGATGACTATTACGCCGACCACGACAAGGCGCTGTACTTCGTCAACGCCGCGGGCGCGCCGTGGGTCGCGAGCTACATTCAGTCCAAAGGGGACCCCGTCGCGGACCTGCATGAGGACATGGCCGCCGAGCAGAAGGCGAGAGCGACCTACGAGTACCTCATCCGCCTCTCGGACGATCCTGACGTGACGGACGCTCTTCGCTTCCTTAGGGAACGCGAGGTCGTGCACTTCCAGAGGTTCGGGGAGACGTTGAATCTCGTGCACGACTGGATGAACTCGAAGAAGGTTTTCTGAGAGCCTGCTGAGAGCCCGCCTGTCCGGCCCGCCCGTCGCCGCCGCCCGCGGCCGCCCGCGGCCCGGGCGGCCGCGACAGGCTGAGCGCGGCGCAACCTCACGCCGTTTCCCCGCGCCCTTTACCCGCGTTGTGTCTCGAAGCCAGTTCACCCTTTATCTTCGCCAGGGTCTCGCCGTAGAGCGGATACATCCTGAGGATCAGGAACGCGAGGAGGAGCGCTATGACGGGCACGCCCGTCGTCAGGAACCGGACCCCCGTCTCCACGGACGGAGGCTGTACGGCGAGGTTCGGGTCGTAGCCGCTCGCCTTGAGCACCTGGCTCATCACGAGGGCCTCGGCTGAAACGCCGAGCCTGATGAAAAGCGCGTTCGCGCCGAAGTACATGCCCTCGCGCCGGCGCCCCGTGAGGATCTCGTCCTCATCGATGACGTCGGCGATCAGGACGTCGAAGAGCAGCATGAGGCCGGCGAGACCGATCCCGAGGAGCGCGCCGCATACGATGCCCATCGTCAGGCTCCTGGCGAGCCCGAAGGGAATGAGGGCAAGAGCGAACAATACGATGGCGCTTGACATGGCCTGTTTCGGCCCGACCTTCACGGTATACCGCATCCACGGAGCCAACATGACGAACACCATGAGGAATACCGCGCCGAGGAGCAACGCCGACTGATCCTCCACTATTCTCAGGGCGTATTTCGAGTAGAACGGCACAATCGCCATGATGAGGACGAAGGTGAACTGTATGAGCATGGATGGGACGACGTACGTCATGAAGGACTTATTTGCGACGGTGTGCTTGAGCGCCGGGAACACGTTGAGCGGCTCTTCGCCGGCGCGCGTCCCTGTCTCGCGGCTCCCGAGGAGCGAGACGCCGATGGATACCCCCGTGACCACCCCGTATATGACGCCCATGGCGCCCCAGCCCAGTTTCCCGTAAACCACGGGCGCAAGCGCGATGCCGACGACGAGCCCGAGGTCTCCGAATACCTGGCGCCACATGGACACCGCGGCCCGGTCCTTGAGGCTCGGGAACATCTCTGGGAAGAGCGCGGTCCAGTTCAGGATGACTAAGGTGAAGATGCCGTCGAAGAGGAACATCATCACGGTGAAGTAGATGAAGAGCGAGAAATGACCCGCGTTTACGACGCCGGACGGCGGGATCCAGAGCAGGATGAATGCGAGCGTGAGCGGGATGAAACCTCCCGCGACGTAGGGGATCCTGCGTCCCCATCTCGTCCGGGTGCGGTCGGAGAAATACCCGAAGAGAGGGTCGTTTATGGCGTTCCAGATCCCGTACGCCATCATGCTGTAGCCTATGAGTTCGATCGGGACTTTCAAGACATCCGCGTAGAAGAACACTATGTACGTCTGAACCGCTTGAGCGGACAGGCTCGAGCCCAGCGCACCGAAACTGTAAGCCAGCTTCTCCCAAGTCTTCACATCGCGCGCATGCCCCCACGGCCCGCGCCGCGCTTCCGTGCGCCGCGCCGCTCGCTCCATCACGTCGTCGGGCACGACGGGCTGGAGCGTCCACGAGGCGTTCGGCGGGCTCGGGGCGCATACAGACCTCCTTCCGGCACGGAATCCGGGGTTTGGCCCGGGCCGCCGCCTCCGCACCGCTCGGATCAGACCGGTTTTGGGCGAGTCGGTGCTCGAGGCATGGGCAAAATGTACTATTCGTCAGTCTTTCCAGGACTCCTCTCGTGCGCCCCGCACCGCCTGGACAAGATTCCCAGACCACCGTGGCATGCATATTCTGAACCATGAAACCCGACAAAAGCAGGAACCCCGTGCGGAAGTGCGAATGATTACAGGGCCAGGCCTAGGCGGTGATTCGTGTGCAGTCTTCATCTTCAGTCCGGGAGAACCCGCGCGATCGCAAAGCGAGTGATGCCCTGGCGCGTCGAGCGTGCCTCGTCTGCGGGAGGCGGGGTGCGGACGGCCCCGTCGTCCTCGGGAGAAGGCTTTGCGCCAAGTGCGAGCGGGCCATCGTCAACCTTGACGCCGCTGCCCGCGATTACGATTTCTATGTCGCGAAGATCAGGCAGGCCTGGCGGTCATACCTTCAGGCGCGCGAGTGACGCGCACGGTCGCGCGCGCCGGGGAGGCGTAATTCGAGTCCGAGGGAGTGCGGTAGCGTATGGACCATGCGGAGCGGCGCGGAATCCGCCGAAGCGACGGGCGTACGCCTTCGGGTGACAAGGCTGCGAAGGGGGCGCGGGCCGGAGACCAGGCTGCCGCGCCCCTTGTGCAGGCGCTGACGGAGTACGCCGCGCTCCGCCCGGCCCGGTTTCATATGCCCGGACACAAAGGGAAAGCGCGGGAGGTCGCGGCGAGCGACCGTGCGGCGGCGGCCGGAGCCGCCCTCCCCGGCGCAGGCGCCACCGACCCCGACCTCGCACGCCTCTTTCTCACAGGCGCTGGACCCCTCGGCGCCGACGTGACGGAGCTCGAGGGCCTGGACGACCTGCACGCACCCGAAGGACCAATCAACGAGGCCCAGCGCCTCGCAGCGCTCGCCTACGGCGCTGACCAAACGTTCTTCCTGGTGAACGGGTCCACCTGCGGCTTGGAAGCCGCGATAATGGCAACCTGCGGGCCGGGGGACGAGATCATCGTATCGCGGGACACGCACATGGCCGTGGCGGGCGGCCTCGTTCTGTCCGGCGCGCGGCCGGTGTACGTCGCGCCGGAGGTGGACGAGCTGTACGGGATCCCACTCGGCCCTTCCGCCGACTGCCTTGACGCCGCGCTCCGCCGCCATCCGCGGGCGCGCGCGGTGGTGCTCACGAACCCCAATTACTACGGGGTGGCGCCCAGCATCAAAACCCTGGTGGCCATCGTGCACGGTTATGGTAAAATAGCAATGGTGGACGAGGCGCACGGCGCGCACCTGCCTTTTCACGAGGCACTTCCGCCCTCGGCCCTTGCGGCCGGAGCGGACGCCGTGGTCTCGGGCGCGCACAAGTCGCTGCCAGCGATGACCCAGGCGTCGTTCCTGCACCTCAAAGGAGGCGCGCTGGATCCTGCGGCGGTTCGCCGCATGCTGCGGCTCATAGAGACGTCGAGCCCGTCGTACGTGCTCATGGCATCGCTGGACGCCGCGAGGCGCGTGGCGGCCACGAGGGGACGCGAGCTCCTCGACGGGGTGGTACGGTGGGGGGCGGCCGCGAGGGAGAGGCTCTCCCGCCTTCCCGGCGTGATGTGCTTGGATGCGAAGAGGCTTGCCGCGCGCGGCTTCGCGCACGATCCCACCAAGCTCGTGGTGTCGTTCTGGGGCCTGCGCTCTCGCGGGGTCACCGGGGTCGAGATCGCGCGGCTCCTCCGGGAGCGCCACGAGGTTCAGGTAGAGCTCGCGGATGCGCGGAATATTCTGGCTATACTGACGATGGCTGACTCCCAGGCTGACGTGGAGAGGCTCGTCGCCGCGATCGAATCGGAGGTTACCCGCGTTGTCTCCAGCGGGGGCGACGTGGGCGAGCGCACCCGCAGGCACCACCGCGCCGCGGGTGCAGCCGGGGCCCTGGCGGCGGCCTGCGGACCTTGGCATGAGGCGAGCGCTTGCGGCCTTTTTAGGCTGGTGCCGCCGCTTAGGATGACCCCCAGGGAGGCCGCGTTTTCGCCTGTAGAGTGGGTGCCCGTGCGTGAGGCGTGCGGGCGGGTGGCGGCGGACGCGATCGTGCCTTACCCACCGGGCCTCCCGGTGATCTGCCCGGGCGAGGAGATCACGGAGCCGCTCGTGGAATTCGTGCGCGACGCGCTCTCCTCGGGCGCAGCGCCCCGGCTTCGTGGCGTTCGCGGCGATGGGGCCGTGCTCGTGGTGGCCGGGCGACCGGGCCGGGACGCGCGGAGCGGGCCGCGCAAGTGGTGAAGTGATAGAGACGAGTGAAGTGATAGAGACGAAGGACAAGAGAAAGGCAAGGAAACGAAAGGAGGAGAGGCGTCGCGACGACGGGGCATGCGAAGGAATGGGCGGCGCGGCCGACCGCTGGCGGGGCGGGCGGGAGCGGAGCGGAAGGCGGCCCGGACGCCCGGACGGAGCCCGGGTGGCGTGCAGATGGCGCCCGGATGGCGCCAAATGGCGGGCTACCTGTGACTCCCACAGTATGCAGCCCTATCGCGTGGCGATCTTGTGACAAGACGGGAGATAACTGACAACCTGGACGAGCTCCTTGAAGTATTGCCTCCGAGGATACGCGACAGGCTGGAGAGCCTGGGGGACCTCAACGATCTCCTCGAGATCGTCCTCGACCTCGGCCGCCAGCCGGAGGCGCGGTTTCCCGGCGGCAAGTTCGTGTATCTTGGTGAGGAGCCGGTGAAACGCGAGGACATCGAGTTCCTGACCAAGCGCGTCGGCGCGTTCGGCCACGACAACCGGGCCGGGATCGAGCGCACGCTCCACCGCATATCCGGCATTCGGAACCGCTACGGCGAGATCGTCGGGCTCACGTGCCGAATCGGCCGGGCGGTGTACGGCACCATCGACATCGTCCGGGATGTCGTGGAGCTTGGAAAGAGCATACTGCTGCTGGGCAGGCCCGGGGTGGGCAAGACCACCTTGCTACGCGAGGTGGCACGGGTGCTCAGCGATGAATTCAACAAGCGAGTCGTGGTGGTGGACACCTCCAACGAGATCGCGGGGGACGGCGACATCCCGCACCCGGCCATCGGGCGGGCGCGGCGGATGCAGGTCCCGGCGTCCGCGCAGCAGGCGGACGTGATGATCGAGGCTGTGGAGAACCACATGCCCGAGGTCATCGTGATAGACGAGATCGGCACGGAGGCGGAGGCTCAGGCCGCGCGGACCATCGCCGAGCGGGGCGTGCAGCTCGTCGGAACCGCCCACGGCAACACCCTCGAGAACCTCGTCCTCAACCCGACCTTGTCGGACCTCGTGGGAGGCATACAGGTCGTGACCTTGAGCGACGAGGAGGCGAGGAAGCGGGGCACGCAGAAGACTGTCCTGGAGCGCAAAGCCCCGCCCACATTCGATATCGTCATCGAGATCAAGGACCGGGACAGCCTTGCGATCCACCATGACGTGGCTCGCACCGTGGACCTCCTCCTGCGCGGCGTGGAGCCCAGGCCCGAGATAAGGCGCAGGTCCGGAGAGGGCGGGATAGAAGTGGTGCAGGAGAACGGCCTCGCCGAGCTCCTGGCGCGGGAGGAGGGCCTCGTCCCTCGCGACGCCTCGCAGCGCGGCGGCGGGCCGCGGGCCATTGCCGGGCTGGCCGGCATCGTCCCGGTGCCGGAGTGGGAGCGCGAGTCGGAACAGGCGTGGTCGAAGCACGACGCAGGCCGCGGCAAGCGGGGGCAACGCCGCGACTTCGACTTCGGCCGCGAGC
>JBLNCC010000001.1:0-19644 GCA_050260395.1 Betaproteobacteria bacterium | reverse complement strand
GCAACGCCGGCAGCGAGGTCGCCATCGCTCCCCGTGAGAGCCACCGACCCCGTCCCGCCCATAGCCAGAGCCGGAGCCTGCAGCCACCCGTTCATAACCAGCGCCAGCAGCGCGAGGACGCACGCAGCCAAAGCTCGGGCACGGGAGAAGGGGACGTTTCCTGGGGCAATCATGGCGTTCACCTCACGGGTAGATCCTGTTGAGAAGCCTTGGGAAAGGAATGGTCTCGCGCACGTGGTCGAGGCCGCAGATCCAGGCCACGGTCCGCTCGACCCCGAGACCGAATCCCGAGTGCGGCACCGAGCCGTACCGGCGGAGGTCCATGTACCATTTGTACGCTTCCGCCGGAAGCTTGTGTTCCTCTATGCGTTGCGCGAGAAGGCCAGCGTCGTCTATCCTCTGCCCGCCCCCGATTATCTCGCCGTACCCTTCGGGCGCGAGAAGGTCGGCCGACAGGCATACGTCGGGCCGGCCTGGGTCGGGTTTCATGTAAAACGCCTTGCAGGCCGTGGGGTATCTGTGGACGAACACGGGACGGTCAAACTGCTCGGCGAGGACGGTCTCATCCCCGCCGCCGAAGTCATTGCCCCACTCGAACTGCACCCCGTGCCCGCGCAGGATGTCGCAGGCCTCGTCATATGTGATCCGCGGGAAGGGCGGCTCGACCTTCTCCAGTCTCGAAGTGTCGCGCTCGAGCGTGGCAAGATCCTTCGCCCTTCTTTGAAGCACGCGCTGCACCACATAGCTCACGAGCTCCTCTTGGAGGTTCATGTTGCCATCCAAGTCAACCCAGGCCATCTCGGGCTCCACCATCCAAAACTCGGTGAGGTGCCTTCTGGTTTTGGACTTCTCCGCCCGGAAGGTCGGCCCGAAGCAGTATACCTTGCCGAGAGCCATGGCGGCGGCCTCCATGTAGAGCTGGCCGCTTTGTGTGAGATACGCCTTGGTATCAAAGTAGTCGGTCTCGAAGAGTGTGGTCGTGCCCTCGCACGCGGACGGCGTGAGGATGGGCGCGTCCACGAGCACGAACTCGCGCTCGTCGAGGAAGTCGCGGATCGCCTTGACCACCTCGTTCCTCACCCGCATGATGGCGACCTGCCTCGGAGTGCGAAGCCACAGGTGTCTATGGTCCATCAAGAAGTCCACACCGTGTTCTTTGAGGGATATGGGGTATTCCTCAGCAAGCGACACAAGTTCAACGCCCGAAGCCGAGATCTCATACCCGCCCGGCGCCCTCCGGTCAGCTCTCACAAGCCCCCGCACTACCAGCGACGACTCCTGCGTGAGCCTGTCGGCGGCGGCGAAGTCTTCGTCGGGCATCTGGCCCTTCACCGCGACCGCCTGGATGAAACCTGTCCCGTCTCGGACGATCAGAAAGAGCACCGACCCGCTGGACCTCTTGTTGTAGAGCCAGCCGCGGATCTTGACCTCTTCGCCCTCGTGCTCACCGATATGCGCTATGTTCACGCTTTCCACTTGGCTTGACCCACCTCCGTTTGGCCCGCCTCCCACCCCGGCCCCGGTACGCTCCGCTCATATTATACCACCCCTGGAAGGCCGTTGCCACGGGCGCACATCGACAGCCCGGGCGGCGCGGTCCGCCCGGGCTTTTCAGTGGAACGTCTCTCTTTCGGATTTCCGAAGATGGACACGCCGGCCTTCAATCCCGTCCCGAGATCATTCAATGCGCCGCAGCGAGGTACTGACGTAATACGTCTGCTCGTGTTTCAGCTCGAGTTTCCTGGTGAACGTGTAGTACCCGGGAAGGACGAGCGTGACCTCGTGGCTTCCGAAAGGCACCCTCTGCAGCAGCACAGGAGTCTTCCCCCTCTCGACGCCGTCGAGGAACACCCTCGCGCCGGTGGGGTAGCTCGACACGTGCACCGCGCCGTACTGCTGAACCGGCGGCTGCGGGATCGGGGGCCCGGGCACCGGTGTGGGCTGCTGCGGGATCGGCGGATAGTTCCCGCCCACATAGAAGTATGTATACCCGCTCACCCACGCCTTCTGCGGCACGATCTGTATCTTGGCCTGGATGTTGCCGAGCACGATGTTCGCTTCGCCCCGGATGTACACCCGCCCTGATTGGGCGGACTCCTCGAGGTCGCTGAGCGGCAGCTTCTGGGTGGAAGCGAATACGATCAGGTACTCGGTTCCTGAAGGCGGCTCGACCGTGCCCGATAGGGTGTAGGTCATGTTCCCTTGGACCCACGTATCACGCACGAGCCACCTGAGCTGCCCGGAAGCGAGGATGTCGAGCACGTAGACATAGCTTGCCCGGTTCGCCCTGTAGTACACACCAATGGGATCCCCAGGGTAATACGTCGACCCCTGACCCCTGTCCACCCAGATCTCCGCCTTGAAGTCAGGACTTGGGTTCGGGTTGATGAGGAGCTTCACCGGCGGCTCCTCCGCCAGCGCCCCCATCTGCGGCAGCACGGCAACCGCCACCAGCACCAAGCCTAGAACAACCCATTTCAATGGCTTCATTCGCACTGGTTACACTCCTTTCATCTTCGATGGAAAACTGCGTCGTTACATTTCCTCCACGTCGGTATCGGTCAGGCTGTAGTTGGGCGCCTCGCGCGTTATCACGATATCGTGCGGGTGGCTTTCGCGTAGGCCGGCCCCGGTCATCCTGATGAACCTCGTGTTCCTCTGGAGCTCGGCGATATTGCGCGCGCCGCAGTAACCCATCCCCGCGCGGAGCCCCCCCACGAGCTGGTATACAGTGTCAGCAAGCGCCCCTTTGTACGGAACCCGACCCTCGATGCCTTCCGGCACTAACTTGTGTGTCGCGTCCTGGAAATACCTGTCGCTGGACCCTTCCTTCATCGCCTCGACGGACCCCATCCCACGGTACACCTTGAAGCTCCGTCCCTTGTAGATGACGCGTTCCCCAGGGCTCTCCTCGGTGCCCGCGAAGAGCCGGCCGATCATCACCACGTCCGCGCCGGCGGCGATGGCCTTCGTGATATCCCCTGAGTACTTGATGCCGCCGTCGGCTATCACCGGGATACCATGATCCCTGGCTACGCGCGCGCACTCGAAGATCGCCGTGACCTGCGGCACGCCGATCCCGGCGACCACCCTTGTGGTGCAGATGGATCCCGGGCCGATGCCAACCTTGATCGCGTCCGCCCCAGCCTCGATGAGCGCCCTCGCACCTTCAGCCGTCCCGACGTTGCCGGCGGCCACATCGACGTTCTTGAAGTTCGCCTTGAGCGCCTTGACCGTTTCCAGGACCGAGCGAGAGTGCCCATGCGCCGTATCGACCACCAGGATGTCAACGCCTGCGTCCACGAGAGCTCCCGCTCGCTCCAGCGCGCCCGCCGGCCCCACGGCGGCCCCGACGCGAAGCCGACCCCTCTCGTCCTTGGCCGCGTTCGGAAACTGCTTGGCCTTCAGGATGTCCTTTATCGTGATGAGGCCTTTGAGCATGAAGTTCTCATCAACTATGGGAAGCTTCTCTATCTTGTGGCGTTGCAGGATGCTCTTGGCTTCCTCCAGTGTGGTGCCGACCGGCGCGGTTACCAAGTTCTCCTTGGTCATGACGTTCTCGATGGGCTGGTCGTAATTGGTCTCGAACCGAAGGTCCCTGTTGGTGAGTATTCCCACGAGCTTGCCGTTCTTTGTGATGGGCACCCCGGAAATGTGGTAGCGCTCCATTATCTCCAGAGCATCCCGTATAAGATTATGGGGCTCGAGGAAGATCGGGTCCACGATGATCCCGTGCTCCGACCGCTTTACCTTGTCCACCTCGCCCGCTTGGCGCTCTATGGACATGTTCTTGTGGATCACACCGATGCCGCCCTCGCGCGCCATCGCTATGGCGAGCCTTGCCTCAGTCACGGTGTCCATGGCGGCGCTCGCAAGCGGGATGTTCAGGCGGATCTTCGCGGTCAGTCTCGTCGATACGTCCACCTCCCCCGGCATCACCTCGGAGTAGGTCGGCTCCAGCAGGACGTCATCGAACGTCAGAGCAACATGCCCGAACTTGTCATCGAAATCCATGGCGAAATTCCCCCCGGGCTTATATGTTGCTCCAATTGTAGCAAATCCTTCTCCCCAACTCAATAATGGTTCATCTTGGACGTCCCACCTAGATTCCGCTAGTCCACCCTATTATTGCTAACGATGCAAACGCTCTCAGGTTCCAGGATGCCCGAAAACACTTCCCTCAATCGGCGACCAGGGGATCGCGGTCAAGCTCGCGAAACCCGGAGACAGATCGGAGAGACCCCGGCGGGGTTACCGGGGTCTCTCACAGCGTGGGAGCGGTGATTTCTGATTTTTCTGGTAGAGTATACGAGCGGGGCTAGCTCGCGGCTGACTCGCTGGAATGACTAGCCGCGTACTCCGCAAGTATCCTCGGAATGTCCTCGGGCTTGACGCGTGCGAACACCGTATCGCCGATCATGACCACCGGGGCAAGCGCGCACGCACCGAGACACCTCACGGCCTGAAGCGTGAAGAGCCCGTCACGACTCGTGCCGCCGATGTCCACGCCGAGCTCCTTCTTTACGGCCTCCAGACACGCCGCAGCGCCCCTTACGTAACAGGCGGTCCCGAGGCACACGTTCACGGTCCACTTGCCTTTCGGGCGAAGCGAGAAAAGCGAGTAGAACGTGGCGACCCCGTAGACCTCGCTCTCCGGCACTCCGAGGCCCTTCGCGATCCGGGTCTGCACGTCTTCCGGAAGGCAGCCGAAGAGCTGTTGAGCTTCGTGAAGCACGGGTATGAGCGATCCAGGGACGTCCTTGTGCTTGGCGATGATGTCATCCAGAATGCCGTACCTATCGTCCGGGAGCTTCCCTTGACACTTGCAAGCGGTCCCGCCAGCTTCGCCCGGCTTCGGTGCGACCTCGAGGCGGGCGCGCCTGTCTTTCGTCTGCTTCGTCTGCGCTGCCGACATGTCACATGGCCTCCTTCCTGGCGCTCGCCACTTGGGCGGCTTCCTCCACACTGTGATACGTCGTGTGGAGAAGCCGGTGTGCGACCTCGCTGCCCGGCTCGCCCAGGAACTCCTCGTACAGCCTTCGCACCGCAAGGTTCTCATGGGACCGCCTGGCTTTCATGCGCCTGTCCTCGGCGTACACCGCGCTGGCCCTCTTCGCCGCGATCTCGGGGTCGCCCGACCTCGGCTGGCCCCCACCCTCGATGCACCCGCCTGGACAAGCCATGATCTCCACGAAGTGATATGATGCTTTGCCATCGCGAATCCTCTGGAGAAGTCGCGCGGCGTTCCCAAGGCCGGACGCCACTGCGACACGAACCTGCTGCCCGCCCAGGTCAACGACGGCCTCACGTATGCCCTCGAGGCCGCGCACTTCGACGAACTCCAACTTACCGCCGCCCGCCGCCTTGCCCGCAGATCTCTTCGCGACGACCTCGGAGACCGTGCGCAGCGCCGCCTCCATCACGCCCCCGGTCACGCCGAAGATGGTCCCGGCGCCCGTGGAGATGCCGAGCGGAGGGTCGAACTCCCCGTCAGGCAGGCTGGCAAGATCTATGCCCGCAGCCTTGATCAAGCGGGCGAGCTCCCGCGTGGTGAGGGCGACATCGACGTCGCGCACGCCAGAGGCGTTCATCTCCGGCCGCGCGCATTCGTACTTCTTCGCGGTGCACGGCATGGCCGAAACACTGAAGATCTTGTCCGGCGCGATCCCCGCCTTCTTGGCGTAATAAGTCTTTATTACAGCTCCCATCATCTGCTGGGGCGACTTGCACGACGACAGGTTCTCGAGGAAATCCGGGAAGAACGTCTCGCAGAACCTCACCCATCCAGGGCTGCACGAGGTGATGAGCGGCAGCCTGCCCCTGGACTTCATGCGCTCCAGAAGCTCGTGGCCTTCCTCCATAATCGTGAGGTCCGCCGTGAACTGGGTGTCGAACACCGCGTCGAATCCAAGCCGGTGGAGCGCCGTGGCGAGTTTCCCGGTAACCGCCGTGCCCGCGGGGATTCCGAACTCCTCCCCAATGGCAGCCCGCACAGCAGGAGCGACCTGAATGACAACATGGAGATTCGGATCGGCGATCGCATCCAGAACGCGCTCCCATTCCTCTTTCTCGCTTATTGCTCCAACCGGGCAAACTTTGGCACACTGACCGCACGACACGCACTTGGACTCCCCAAGCCCGTGCTCGAACATGGGCGTGACACATGAACGAGTGCCCCTGTACGCGAAGCCGAGCACGCCCGTGGCTTGAATCTCGTTACACACCTTCACGCAGCGCCCGCACAAGACACACTTGTCCGGCTGGCGTACCAGCGCCGGGCTGGATGCGTCAGGCTCCCTGTGTTCCCTTTCCCTGTTGAACCTCGCGGTCCGTATGCCTAGACGCATCGCGAGGTTCTGAAGCTCGCACCGTCCATTCCTCTCGCACTTGAGGCAGTCGTGGGGGTGAGCCGCGAGGAGGAGTTCCACCACGGTGCGGCGCGCCTCGCGCACCGCAGACGTGTTGGTGTGCACCACCATGCCCTGGGCTACCGGCGTCACGCACGATGCGGGAAGGTTTCTCGCCCCCTCGATCTCCACTACGCAGACCCTGCAGGAGCCGATGCGGCCGACCGCAGGGTGGTAGCACAGCGTAGGTATGTCTCGGCCTACCCGTCGCGCTGCGTCGAGCACGGTCTCGCCCTCGCGCGCTTCGACCTCCTGCCCGTCTATGGTGAGCCTGACCACCTTCGCGGGCGCGGGGGACGGGGCGACGACCGGAGTTGAAGCTGGAGCGGGCGCTGGCGCCTGCTCCGGCGCCCCCGTGCTGTGAGCTTCAGCCTGTTTTTGCGGCAGAGCGGTATTCATCGCCTTCACCTCTTCACCACCGCCTGGAAACGGCACGCGCTCGCGCACGCCCCGCATCCCTGGCATAGGTCAGTGTTTATAGCATAGACCCTGCGCTTCCTGGCGTGACCGGCGGCAGCGCCACCCGCGGATGCCGCCTTCGCAGCGGTCTCCTCGGCCTCAGCCTCCGCGAGACTGATGGCGCCGACAGGACACGCTTTCGCGCAGAGCCCGCACCCTCTGCACTTGTCCGCGTCTATGCGGTAGCGCGTGAGCGCCTTGCACACGCCCGCGGGGCATCTCTTCTCGTAGATGTGAGCCTCGTACTCGTCCCTGAAGTATCTGATGGTGCTTAGCACGGGGTTCGGAGCGGTCTGGCCCAGCCCGCAAAGCGCAGTGTTCTTTATCGTGTTGCCGAGAGCCTCGAGTGTCTCGATGTCCCCCGGCTGGCCCTTTCCTTCGGTGATGCGAGTCAGGATGTCAAGCATCACCTTCGTCCCTTCCCTGCACGGAACGCATTTCCCGCACGACTCGTCCTGCGTGAACTGCAGGAAGAATCTAGCGATATCCACCATGCAGGTATCCTCGTCCATGATGATGAGGCCCCCCGACCCCATCATGGCGCCCAGTTTCACCAGTGTATCGTACTCCATGGGCGTGTCGAGGAAAGCCGCGGGAATGCAACCACCTGAAGGCCCGCCAGTCTGTGCGGCTTTGAAGGCCTTCCCACCGGGTATCCCACCGCCGATCTCGTACACGATCTCCCGCAGCGTGGTCCCCATGGGCACTTCCACAAGCCCTGTGTTGTTTATCTTGCCAGCGAGCGCGAAGACTTTCGTTCCCTTGCTCTTCTCCGTGCCGATGCTCGCGAACCACTCGGGGCCCCGCAGGATGATGGGCGGAATGTTCGCGAGGGTCTCGACGTTGTTGATAACGGTCGGTTTCGCCCAGAGGCCCTCGTTCGCGGGGAACGGCGGCTTCGGCCTAGGCATGCCGCGCTTGCCTTCCACGGACGCGAGGAGAGCCGTCTCCTCGCCACACACGAAGGCTCCTGCCCCTACCCTGATCTCGACGTCGAAGTCGAAACCGGACCCGAAGAGGTTCTCGCCCAGCACACCGAACTCGCGAGCCTGCCGGATGGCGTGGGAGAGCCGTGCCACCGCCAGCGGGTACTCTGCCCGCACGTATACGTAGCCCTGGTTCGCGCCGATGGCGTAGCCCGCTATTGCCATGGCCTCTATCACGCTGTGCGGGTCGCCCTCAAGCACGCTCCTGTCCATGAACGCGCCAGGGTCTCCTTCGTCTGCGTTGCAAACCACGTATTTCTGGTCCGCCCTCACGCGTGCGGCGAATTCCCACTTCAAACCGGTCGGGAATCCCGCTCCGCCGCGTCCCCTGAGGCCCGATCTCTTGACGATGTCGATGACCTCCCTGGGCTCCATGTCGGTGAGGACCCGTGCGAGAGCCTCATAGCCATCGCGCGCTACGTACTCGTTGATGTTCTCGGGGTCTATGACTCCGCAGTTACGCAAGACCACCTTGACCTGCTTCTTGAAGAAATCAATCGAGGCCAAGTTCGGCGCCAGGGTTCCGTCGGCGCTCCTATGGAGCAAGCGCTCCACGGGCCTGCCCTTCACGATGTGCTCACGCACGATCTCCGGAACGTCCTCGGGACGGACTCGCTGATAGAACGTGCCTTCCGGGTAAACCACAACCACTGGGCCCAGGTCGCACGATCCCACGCAGCCGGTCTGAATGACCTTTACCTCGCCGAGGACTCCTTCGGTCTCGAGGTTGCTCATGAGGGCTTCGTACACAGCCTGACAGCCCGAGGACACGCACCCGGCACCCGCGCACACCAGGATGTGAGCACGGCAGAA
The DNA here is from genome assembly GCA_050260395.1 of Betaproteobacteria bacterium. Classification (GTDB taxonomy): domain Bacteria; phylum Bacillota; class SHA-98; order UBA4971; family UBA4971; genus UBA6256. Next base: position 10,979 of record JBLNCC010000001.1, on the reverse strand, counting down.
CGGGCTCATCATTCTCTCACTCCTTACCGTGTTGGTCGGCTCGGAAACATCGGTCACTCGCCACCCAATCGAACCTCGCTTGGGAATTCTCCCCGTCAGCGGGTCCGGCCGGGCGCAGACGCCCGGAGCAGGACACCCACAGCCTTGTGACGTTCGGTCGACTGCAGGGGCGAATGTTGGGTCGCGCCGGCCGTCTTAGTTCTCGTCAAACTTCGCTTCCATGCGGGCTTCGCGGATCTGCCGCTCAAGGCGGGCGGCGCGCTTGAACCACGTGCCGTCCGGATAGGAAAGCCCGTATTCTTGCATGGCCTTCTCGTACTCAGCCCGGAGGTCTTCGTCAACATCTGGGGCCGAATCACGGAGCGCTGCCTCCCTTTTGAGAGCCACCGCCGACATGCCGGGTCCCTCCTTTGTGCCTTACTTCACAATCGGCCGCCGACTTTCAGCGCCCTCTCGCGCAGCCATCCCCAGGCAAGACACCGTGGCATCCACTCACGGTCCCATTGCCATCACCCGTGCTGCCGTCATGGCGCCGTCCTGTTTCGCCGCCGGTCGCTTTTCGCCAGAGGGTTGAAGCAAGTTGCGTGCCAACCATCTCCGCGGAAAACGCGAAACCCGCCGGGATCGCCTCAGAGCAACGTCCCGAGCGGGTTTCTAGGTCTCTCACAGGCCTGTCACAGACGTGGTCCGGCGCGGCGCAGGCCCATGAAGGCCCCGTGATGTCCAAAGTGTTGGCTCATTCGTCCAAAATCTTGGCTGCGTCTGTCGGGCCAGGTCGCCTGCGGGTGTCCGGACGCGTCATTCCCAGCCTCTTCATCATCTCGTTCAGCGTGGTTCTCTTCAGCCCCAGGATCTCCGCGGCCCTCGCCTGGACGCCGCCGGCCTCCTCTAGGGCTTTTGCTATGAGGTCGCGCTTGTAGGACGCGACCGCCTCGTCGAATCTGATGGCCCCCACGGCGCGAGCCCCCGCCCCAGCGTCCTCTCCGGCTCCAATGGCGTCAGCGCGGCCGCTCGCCTTCCGGATGATCTCCTCCGGGAGGTCCTCCAGCGAAAGCTCGTTGCCCTCGGCCAGCACGACCGCCCGCTCCACGGCGTTCTCGAGCTCCCGCACGTTGCCGGGCCAGTCGTACGCCGTAAGGGCCGCCATGGCCTCCTTCGAAAAGGTCATGGGCCCCTTAAGCAGGGTGGCCGCGTATTTTCGGGCGAAGTGCTTGGCGAGGAGCGGTATGTCCTCGCGCCGATCACGCAGGGGCGGCAGGTGGACGGTGATCACGTTCAGGCGGTAGTAGAGGTCACGCCTGAAATCTCCGCGCTCTATGGCCTCCTCGAGGTCTTTATTTGTGGCCACGATGACCCGGACGTCCACACGCCTCACCGACGTTTCCCCCACTCTGATGAACTCCTTGCTCTGGAGGAAACGAAGCAGCTTCGCCTGGAGCGCGAGGCTCACATCGCCGATCTCATCCAGGAACACCGTGCCACCATCGGCTTCCTCAAAGAGCCCCCGTTTGGTGGAGACCGCGCCTGTAAACGCCCCCCGCGCGTGGCCGAAGAGCTCGCTTTCGAGGAGGGTCTCCGGAAGTGCGGCGCAGTTTATGCTGACGAACGGCTTCGCAGCCCTGAGGCTCTGACGGTGGATCTCGCGGGCGATGAGGTCCTTGCCCGTTCCGCTTTCGCCCCGGACGAGGACAGTGGCATCGGTCCTCGCCACCTTCTCCACGAGCCTGAAGACGGCCTGTATCTTCTCGCTCGAGCCGATGATGTCACTGGACCTCTCCCTGATCGACTGCAGCTCGCGGCGCAGCCTCCGGTTCTCAAGCGCGATCTCGCGCCGCTCCAACGCCTTTTTCACGACGAGCCTAACCTCGTCCACCTTGAAGGGCTTCGGCAGATAGTCGAACGCGCCAGCTTTCATGGCTTCCACCGCGTTCTGGACAGTGGAATAGCCGGTGATGACCACGACCGGGGTATCGGGAAGCGACCTCTTGGCTTCCTCGAGAACCTCCATGCCTCCGACCCCGGGCATCATGAGATCGGTCACGATGACATCGATCTCGTCGCCGGATTTTATCTCCTCAAGGGCCCGCTCGCCACTTGAAGCGCATACCACCTGATGCCCGTCCTGGGCGAGGACAAGCCGCAGGAATTCGCACATCTTCTCCTCGTCGTCAACCACCAGCACAGTGCCGCCAGCCAACGGACATCACGCCTCCATCGCGGAGGCCGGCAGGGTTACCGTGAACGTCGTGCCCTTGCCAACCTCGCTCTCGACTCTGATAAACCCGCCGTGTTTCTCCACTATGCCGAAGCTTACGGAGAGCCCCAGGCCGGTGCCCTTCCCCACTTCCTTCGTGGTGAAGAATGGGTCGAATATCCTACCGAGGTTCTCCTCGGGAATGCCGCAACCGGTGTCGGCGATGACGATCTCCACCGTGCCGCCATGGGCTGGCGGCGTCACGCCGGCTGCGCCGGCACCGCGTCGGCCGCCCCCCACCACAAGCGCCCGCCCGTTCGCGGGGGCCACCTGCGGGCCCTCATGAACGCTGCCCGTCGAGGAGTCGCCGACTCCAGGCCGCGCGCAGGCTCTTGTGGATATCGTGAGGAGCCCTCCGTCAGGCATAGCCTGGATGGCGTTGAGCACCATGTTGAGCAGCACCTGCTGCAACTCTCCGACATCGATCGCAGCCTCAGGGTCCGCGCTATCGAGGTTGACCCTGACCTCAACGCCCTTGTGGGCCATTTGGCCGCCGAATATCTTGAGAGTCCTCTCGACGGTCTCGTTGACCTTGCACTTGCCCGAGGGTGTCGCGGCCGGCCGCGCGAAGCTGAGGAGGCTCCGCACTATCTCGGCGATCCTGTCGGCCTCCTCCGCGATGGTTTTGAGATAGGACGCGCCCGGGCCGTCCGCGCCAAGCATGCCTGCGAGAAGCTCCGTGTACCCTGATATCAGCGTGAGCGGGGTGTTGATCTCGTGGGCCACCCCGGCCGCGAGTTGCCCAAGCGCGGCAAGCCTATCCGATTGGATGAGCTGACCCTCGAGCCTCCGCCTTTCAGTGATGTCATCGCTCAAAAGGACGGCGCCGTACACGTCGCCGCTGGAGTTTTTGAGCGGGCTCACTTTCAGGTTGACGATGACTTTCTCCTTGGCCTCGATGGGCATGCCGTGCGCGCCTGGCGTGCCTCCACCGCCGGCTTTCGTCAGGAAGTAAGTGACCTCCCCGATTTCAGTCGGCACCCCGCGAGTAATCGCCTCCTCGAAGGCACGCCTGCACTCCGGGGTGTTCAAAGCGGGCAAGACATCGAATATGCTCCGCCCGACCGCTCCGGCGGCCGACTGGCGGCTCACCCGCCCGCCGGCGTCGTTGAAGCTCGTCACGACCATGTCGCGGTCCACCACCACAATGCCCTCGGTGATGCTCTGGACGATGTCTTCGTGGTACGCCTTCAAATCAGCAAGCAGTCTGTTGTGGAGCTCGAGTTGCTTTATCAAGTACGGCAGGCACATTTTGTTCTCGGCGAGGCCCTGGAAGACGGCGACGGCTTTCTCGCGGCACGTGTTGTACCCGCACGCCCCGCAATTGAGCTCGTCTTCAGGCCGGGTCTTGTCAAGCTCCTTCAATATGCGCCGGATGTCGTCCTCGGTGGGCGTGGGAAGCACGATATTCCTCGGCCGGAAAGAGCGCCTGGCCTCGATGGGCGGAAACGACGGGTGCGACGCAGTGATGGCCGCGCCGCCGGCGGCCTGCCCTGCGTGGCCGCGCTCCGCCTCCCTGGTGAAATCCACAACCACACGTCTCCTCGCATACCCGAGAAGCGGGCTCGTGATCATGGGCCCGTTTATGCATCCCTCGCAGAACAGCATGTCTACGAACTTAGGGCACTCCCGCCCGCGCTTCAAGGCCTCGAGGAACTCTATGCAGTTGTCCTTCCCTTCCACCGTGATGATATCGTTCTCGAGGACATCCGCGTGGAACGCAGCGCTTCGGAGGAGCCCGCCGGCCACCGGGTACAGCCTGCCGAGGTAGGCGCCAGGCTGGTCGAAAGCCGAATCGGGAAGAGACCCCGCTTCCACGGGTAGCTCGGTTAAGAGCGACCTGAGCTCGGCGAAGGTCAGCACGGCATCAACGGCGTCAGCGACCTCGGGGTCCTCGATTTCGCTCTTCTTGGCAACGCAAGGGCCGATGAACACGGTGCGGGCGCCGGGACGCACCCGTTTTATCATCCGTCCCGCAGCCACCATGGGCGAAACGACCGGGGCAAGCCTGGGCAGGAGCTCGGGGAACCTCGCCTCGACCAGGTTTACCACGGCGGGACACGGCGTCGAGATGACACCGCGGCGGCCTTCTTGCTGGATCAGCCTGATATACTCCTGCGTAACGCGCTCAGCCCCCCACGCCACCTCGTAGACGCCGGCAAACCCCGCCCGCCGGAGCGCCTCCACCACCTGTCCCGGACGGAGCTCGCCCGCGAACTCCACCACGAAGGAGGGCGCTAGCATAGCGTAAGTGTCCCCAGCCTGGGCCGCTTCCCGCGCCGCTGGCAGGTCCTCCTTGATGTGCTTGGCGTGCTGGGCGCACACGCGCACGCAGTACCCACAGGAGATGCAGAGGTTTTGCATGACGGTCGCCTGGCCGTCTTCAACCTTGATCGCTTTCACGGGGCAGTTCCGCACGCACGCGTAACAGCTCTTACATTTCCCCTTAATAGTTGTGACGACGTTCACAAATGGCGTCCTCCCACACCCTTGGCCCTCAGGCGTCCAGCTTTGCAGTCACCCGCGCGCTCGGCCCGGCGAACAAGGCCCGTGGACGCCGCTCGTGAACCCGACCTGCCCGGCCTGCCGACGCCGCTCGCAGGCCCGGCACCCGGGCGCCCAGCCGATAGCTCGCCGGTGGCACGCTCGTCATGCCATGATGTCGGGTCCCCGGAACGTCGGGCCCCCGACCTGATTCACGGCCACAGTCATTATACCATAAGTACTGCGCACGTTCCCTTTCGTTCCCTGCGGCCGTCTTCCTCTCGCGCTGGCGCGCGAAGTCGTCCAAAGTTATAATCAGCATGAGGAATGGTGCAAGGACGCGGGCACCGCCCGCTACACGAACCTGCACGGAACGGAGGGTGGACTATGACTAAGAAGATACTCGTGGTCGATGACGAACCCCCAATCCTCGAGTTAGTCCGGTTCAACCTCGAGAAAGAGGGTTTCACGGTCATTACGGCGTCCGACGGCGAGGAAGGCCTCCGGCGCGCGCGCGGTGAAGCACCCGACCTCGTCATTCTCGACCTGATGCTCCCCGGAGTCGACGGCGTAGAGGTATGTCAGCAGCTTCGCCGCGAGACCAACGTGCCGGTCCTCATGCTCACGGCGAAGACCGAGGAGTTCGACAGGGTGCTAGGGCTTTCGGTAGGCGCTGACGACTACGTCACGAAGCCTTTCAGCCCGCGCGAGCTTGTGGCGAGGGTGAAGGCGTTGCTCCGCAGGCGGGAGATGGACCTCAGGGAGACGCACGAGGACGAGACGCCCGAACGTATCCGCGTGGGGGACCTCGTTATCGACACCGCACGGTTCGAGGTGGAGGTCCGGGGCGTGCGAACGGAGCTCACGCCGAAAGAGTTCGAGCTCCTCCGGGTCCTGGTGGCCAACAGGGGAAAGGTCCTTACGAGGGACTCGCTCCTTGAGAAAGTGTGGGGGTACGATTATGAGGGAGACATGCGCACCGTGGATGTGCACGTGAGGCGCCTGCGCCAGAAGATAGAGAAAGACGACTCACGGCCTGCATACATTCAGACCGTACACGGGGTGGGCTACCGGTTCAGGGATGACGCTTAGGTTTCGCAGCCCGTGAAGGGAGTTGAAGCGCCGCAATGGTTACCGGATACCGTAAGCGGTTGACCCTCACATACCTCATTGTCGTCTTCTCGTCCCTCCTCATCATCGGCGTGTATCTTACCAGATCTATCCAAGGCTACTTCATCGCCAGGCTCGACCAGGAAATGAGGGCCGAGGCCTTCCTGCTCTCAGAGCTCGTCCGACCGGACCTCGAAGACGGACGCGGCATAGACGTCATGGACCGCGTCGCCGACGACATGGGCAGCAAGACAGGCCTCCGGGTGACGATCATGAGCTCGAATGGGGTGGTGCTCGGAGACTCCGAGGAAGACCCAGCCGCCATGGAGAGCCACGCCACCAGGCCTGAGGTGCTCGAGTCGCTGAAGACCGGAACGGGCACGGCTGTGCGCTACAGCACCACCCTTGGCGCGCGGCTGAGGTACGTGGCGATGCCTGTGATGTCTGAGGACGGCGGCAGGGTCGTGGGATTCGTAAGGCTAGCGATGCCCCTTTCTCAAGTGGACAGGCTCGCGGGAATCATAAGGCAGCTCATCCTCCAGGCGAGCGTCCTCGTCGCGCTCATGTCGGCGGTCCTCAGCGTGTTGTTGGCAAGAAGCATCGGCAACCCCTTACGAGATATGGCCGAGGCGGCGCGAGAGATAGCGCGCGGGAACTTCAAGCGCAAGATCCGTGTCAGCAGCCCTGACGAGTTGGGCCAGCTTGGCGCGGCCTTCAATCACATGGCTGCTGAACTCGAGCGTAGCATCAGCGAACTCGCCGAACGCAAGAACCGTATGGAAACGATCCTCGCGGCGATGGCAGACGGCGTCATCGCCGTCGACCCATACGGGAGAATCCTTCTGGTGAACCGTGCCGCCTGCGAGATGCTGGGCGTCTCTGAAGAGCAGGCGCTCGGAAAGTACGTGCTCGAGGCGGTCCGCAACCACGACCTCGCGGAGGCGTTGGAGTCCGCGATGCGCGGCGAGGCCGACACCCGTGAGATAAAGTTGAGGAGCCCACGCCAAGCAACCATCGGCGTGCTCTCAGCGCCGATATCGGAGAGCGAGAATGGGGCCGTAACGGGCGCGGTGGCGGTGCTCCACGATGTAACCGAGGTGCGGCGGCTGGAGCAGATTCGCACGGATTTCGTGTCCAACGTGTCCCACGAGCTTCGTACGCCTGTTACGTCCATAAAGGGGTTCGTGGATACCCTGCTCGAGGGGGCCATGGACGACAGGGCGACCCTCGAGCGCTTCCTGGGCATCATCAGTCATGAGACGGACAGGCTTGCACAGATAATATCCGACCTCTTGGAGCTGTCGAAGCTCGAGTCCAAGGGCACCGAGGTTCGGAAGACCCCCGTGTCGCTCCGAGCCGTGGTCGAAGCCGCTCTCGGGATAGTCCGGGGGAAAGCGCTCCAACGGGACATCCATATCTCCGTGGACATCAGCCCAGATGTTCCGCCCGTGCCCGCTGATGAGGCTCTCCTCGTCCAGGTGTTCGTGAACCTTCTGGACAACGCGGTGAAGTACACCCCTGAGGGCGGGCACGTGCGAGTTCGTGCACACCGGGAGGACGGTGCGACCCGTGTGGACGTGAGCGACACAGGCATCGGGATCCCGCCCGAGCATCTGCCGCGGATATTCGAGCGGTTCTATCGGGTGGACAAGGGCAGGTCGCGCCAGCTCGGGGGGACGGGACTGGGACTCGCCATCGTGAAGCACATAGTTGAGCGCCACGGCGGCCAAGTATGGGTGGCGAGCACGCCAGGGGAGGGGTCGACGTTTTCGTTCACCTTGCCCAACGCTTGAATAGCGCCTGAGCCTCCTCGACCTCCGCCTCGGCAACCGGGCGCCGGGTGGGGGCGGGTCGCGATTAACACCGATTTAACATCGCCGCAATAACGCTTAACTCAGGCACAACACGGGAGCAACAGCAGTATGTCAGAATTGGCCTTGTGATGATCGGTGACCAAGTAGATCGCCATAATTAATCGCCGGTTCCAGGGAGCACACGCGCCGTGCAGGGTTGCCGATGTTGCACTCGGGGACGGCGCCCCAAGCGGGGCGCTTCGCCAAAATCCGGCCCGTCTGGTCGGCGGCCGGATTTTGACACCCCTCGTGCAATCACCGGCAACCCAAGACCTCGCAAAACGAGAGAAAACTAATGACCTCATACTCAGAGCAGGCTCGCCAGAGGAGGCTCGGAGGGCGCAGCGCGAGGGGGAGGGAACAACATCCAGTGACTTCAAGGCCTGTCCTGGAGATTGCACCGCACGAACAACAGACGAGGCAGGGCCAGACGCAGAGCGCGGCGGCCGCATGCGGGCGCGTGAGCGCATCGCTGCCGAAGATAGTGACTTCACGACTTAATCTGTTTTACGGCGCTTTTCACGCTCTCAAGGACATATCCATTTCCATCGAGGAGCGGAAGATAACAGCGTTGATCGGGCCGTCAGGATGTGGCAAGTCAACGTTTCTCCGGACTTTGAACCGTATGAACGACATCATCCCCGGCGTGAGAATCGAGGGACGTGTCGCCATCGACGGACAGGACATTTACGGGCCCGGCGTTGACCTGGTGGAACTTCGCAAGAGAGTGGGCATGGTATTCCAGCGGCCCAATCCGTTCACCATGTCCGTGTTCGATAACGTGGCTTACGGGCCGCGCATTCACGGACTCGCGACCAAAGCCACCCTTCCCGACATCGTTGAGCGAAGCCTCAGGGCTGCGGCGTTGTGGGACGAGGTGAAAGACAGGCTGAAGGATTCCGCGCTGGGGTTGTCAGGCGGCCAGCAGCAGAGGCTGTGCATCGCGAGAGTGCTCGCCGTTGAACCTGAGGTGCTCTTGATGGACGAGCCGTGTTCGGCGCTCGACCCCATATCGACGGCGAAGATCGAGGACCTCATGACCGATCTTAAGCACGACTACACGATAGTGATCGTCACCCACAACATGCAGCAGGCAGGGCGCGTATCTGACAAGACAGGGTTCTTCTTGTCCGGCGAGCTTATAGAATATGGTGAGACGAAAGAGATATTCGAGCGGCCGCGCGACAGGCGCACGGAGGATTATATAACGGGCAGGTTCGGTTGAGACTGCAGATGTCCTGAGCGCGCGATACTGCGCAACACCTACGGAAGACCGAGGGGAAGTGTCAGGGGTGACGAGACGGGCATACGAACAGGAGCTTCGCGCCCTGAAGCAGAACATCCTAATGATGGGGAGCACGGTTGAGGAAGCGGTCCACCTCGCCATCGAGGCCCTCGCCCACCAGGACGTGGACCTCGCCAGGCAGGTCGTCGAAAACGACAAGCGCGTGGACGATCTCGAGCTCTCCATTGAAGAGCAGTGCCTCAAGCTTCTCGCGTTGCAGCAGCCCCTCGCGGGCGACCTGCGCATGATAGCCACGGCCATCTGGGTGATAACGGATCTGGAACGCATGGGAGACCACGCCGTGAACATATCGGAAATCGCTGTCCGCATCGGCAAGCAGCCTCTCATAAAGCCCCTAGTCGACATCCCCAGAATGGCCGAGCTCGCCACGGGCATGATCAAGGGATGCCTTGACGCTTTCGTGGCGAGAGATCCGGACCTCGCCCGCAAGACCTGCACAACCGACGACCAGGTAGACAAGATCTACGAAGAGCTCTTCGACGAGTTGATGGGGTTCATCGTAGACAGCTCCGATACGACGACGAGCAACCAGGCGGCTAACCTGCTGTTCGTGGCGAGGTTCCTGGAACGCATCGCAGACCACGCCACAAACATAGGCGAGCGCGTCATCTACATGGTCACGGGGTTGCGGGAAAGCTACTGAGAGACCCCAAGGTTGCCGCATTGCCGCAGACCCAGAGACCCGCAGACCGCGTCATCGAAACCCCAAGTGGAGGTGCGAAAATGCTCCTGACTTTTGGGAGGGGTTGCCGGTGATTGCACGAGGGGTGTCAAAATCCGGCCACTGGCCTCATGGGCCGGATTTTGGCGAAGCGCGCCCCGCCTGGGGCGCCGTCCCCGAGTGCAACACCGGCAGCCCGGCACCTAGTGGAAATGCGCTAATGACTAACGCACCCTCACATAGCGAAGCATTCACGTATTCATGCTAGACGCACTCATGTAAGACAACGATTGAAAAGGAAAGGGACCTGCATCGTATGATGCGGATCCCTTTCCTTCCTTTTCAAGCTCTTAAGCTCTCAAGCTCGAATTCTGGTGATTACCGCCCAGCTCGCTCGCTGCTTACCGCCTAGCTCTCATCGCCTGGAAGCATTCGGCGCAGTAGACAGGCTTGTCGTTGCGCGGCTTGAACGGAACGGTGGTCTCAGCTCCACAGTTGGAGCAGATGGCCGGATACATCTCACGGGGCTCCTGGCGATCACCGAAACGACCGCCACGGTTAGCCTGCTTGCGCGCTGCCCGGCACGCCGGGCAACGGCTGGGCTCGTTCTCGAACCCCTTCGACGCGAAGAACTCCTGCTCGCTTGCGGTGAAGGTGAACTCCCGACCGCAGTCTCTGCACACGAGGGTCTTGTCCTGGTACATGAAAGAAACCTCCTTACCAATGTAGCCCTCAAGGGCCGTATTCGCCGTATCCTTAGGGCTACGTGTGGAGGCAAGAACTCCGAATGAGGAGCGGGTTTGCTGGTCCAGTCAACCCTCGGTTTCAGGCATTTAGAGTATACACCTTGCTCGAGGCCGTTGCAATACTGGGAAGAAAATAAAAAAGCCTTCCGGCAGCGACCTACTCTCCCGCACCGTTGCCAGTGCAGTACCATTGGCGCTGGAGGGCTTAACTTCTGTGTTCGGAATGGGAACAGGTGTTTCCCCTCCGCTATTGCCACCGGAAGAGCTTATGAACTTGTCATGGGTGCACCTTGAAAACCGCACAGTCTGGGTGGGCTTCGTAGGTCAAGCCCTCGACCGATTAGTACCGGTTAGCTCAAGGCATTACTGCCCTTACACCACCGGCCTATCAACCAGATCTTCTCTCTGGGGTCTTACCGGCTTACGCCGTGGGAGATCTAATCTTGGGGCGGGCTTGGCGCTTAGATGCTTTCAGCGCTTATCCCTGCTGCACTTGGCTTCCCAGCTATGCCCCTGGCGGGACAACTGGTACACCCTCGGTGCATCCATCCCGGTCCTCTCGTAC